>NZ_JBGJZL010000029.1:0-11483 GCF_042610375.1 Pelosinus sp. sgz500959 | reverse complement strand
AATGTCATTGCTCTTAGTTTGTTATCAGGAGCTCACAATCACTTGTTCCCACGCATTGTAGAACTGATTCGTGGTAACGGTATGACTGATGTGTTAATGATTGGTGGCGGTGTAATTCCTGATTCCGATATCGCTGGTCTTAAAGCCGCTGGTATCGCTGAAGTTTTCACACCTGGTACATCCACAACAACCATCATTGATTACATTCATTCTAACGTGAATTAAAAAACCATCAAACCCTGGGTATCAATTTCTCGAAACTTTTATAAAAAATGAAGGGGGAGAGTATTGTGTTAGATTTAACATCAATGGTTCCTGGGCTATCAACAGTTGTACAACGAAAAATAACGGAAACAGATACTGCAAAAAATTATGGTGGTGGAGCATTAGGAAATCTACTTGCGACTCCTGCTTACGTTGATCTTATGATCGCTGCAGCGGTAACAACTGTAGATGAAAAATTACCTGATGGATTTATAACCGTTGGACGTTCTATGTCATTTACTCATGAGGCATCAACTACTTTAGGAATGACAGTGAGTGTAAAGGCTACATTGACACATGTGGATGGTAATAAGTTATCCTTTGATATTTTAGCTTTTGATGAGGTTGGTGAAATCGGTAGAGGAACTCATGAACGTATCATTGTGAATGCTGAGCAACTGATCATAAAGACTAGTAAACGTGTTGAAATGATTGAGCAGCAGTATCTAAAATAGTAATTTTTTCTTGTAAAAACTTTTCTAGATTTTAAATGAGGATGACTAGGGATTTAGTTTACATCTTAGGACTTGGTGAAAGCCAGGTCTTTTTTTATAGTACAGGTAATTTAGTATTTAAAGAAAGTAACACCGCATTGTCTTTCGAGCAGGGAATTTCATGGAAAAAATAGAACGACTAATAAAAGGAAAAAAATTGCTGAGAAAGGCATTAATAAGGTAGGTGGTTAGATAAATGCGTGTAACAATCGGAAAACAAATTTTATTAGTTTGTATGATGGTCGTCATCGCTTTCACAGGACTGAATGTATATACCTATTATCAAATTGATCAGATTGAAAAAGGTTATGATGGGGTGCTCTCGCGCAGTGTACCTTTAGTTGTGGAAGTAAAGGATCTTAACATTGAATTAAACAACCAGGCAGCACTAGTTCGTGGATATATATTAACGGCTTCTCCCCAATACGTGCAAGCGTATGATATTTCGCGCAAAAATATGGATGCAACCTTGGCTAGTCTAGAGAAAAAATTGATCACGCCCGAAGGCAAAGAAAAAGTAGGGCAGCTTCGGTCCTCTTTAGATGAATATCATAAGATAGCTGATCAAGGCCTTGCAGTTCGCAATACAACTGGACAAGAAGCAGCTACAAAATTTGTCGCTGCAGCAGGTGCGAAAGTTGAAGTGGCTGAAAAAAATATGAATGATACTGTGAATTTTTTAATGGATCGAATGGATTTGCGTGTGAAAGATAACGTGAATGCTGCAGAGAATGTGCAAAGAGTACTAGGGATTTTGGATGCTATTATTTTTATTGTAGCTTGTATCGCTTCTATCTATTTAGCAAGGCGTATTTCTGGCCCCCTTAGGAAGGTTGCTGATTCTGCCATACAGATTGCCAATGGTAATTTAGCAGTGAATACTATTCAATATAACGCTAAAGATGAAATCGGGGATCTTTTACAAGCGTTTACGATTATGACGGATAATTTACGAAGTCTGGTGATACAAGTCGCTAAATCTTCTGAGCAAGTGGCTGCATCGAGTGAGGAACTAACGGCTAGCTCTGAGCAATCAGCCCAAGCGGCAGGTCAAGTTGCGGAAAGCGTTATGAATGTGGCAAGCGGTGCAGCTCATCAAGTCGATGCTGTAGAACAGACTATTTCTGTTGTACAAGAAATGATGGTAGAAATTAGCCAGATTGCTTCTAAATCAAATCTGGTCTCGGAAAAATCAGGTGAAGCAGCTCGTGTTGCTAGCAGCGGTAGTGAAGCGGTTTTACAAGCAACCAATCAAATGCAAGTTATACAAAACTCAGTAACTCAATCTGCTGGTGTTGTGAAAAATCTAGGAGAACGATCACAACAAATTGGGCAGATCGTAGACGTTATCAGTGGTATTGCTGGTCAAACCAATTTGCTTGCCTTAAATGCTGCTATTGAAGCGGCACGGGCTGGGGAACAAGGGCGAGGGTTTGCAGTTGTTGCTGATGAAGTCAGAAAATTAGCGGAGCAGTCTCATGAAGCAGCCCAAAAAATTAGTGGGATTATTCGTGATATTCAGTCTGAGACTACCGTTGCCGTTACGACCATGAACCAAGGGACTGCTGAAGTGGCCCGAGGGACAGAGGTAATTTCGGCTACTGGTGATCGTTTTCATTTTATTGTAACCATGGTTCAAGAACTAAATAGTGAGATTAAAGAAATTCGTGGTGCTGCGGAAAAACTTTCAGCCTCTAGTGATGATGTAACACGTTCTGTAGATCGTGTTAAAGTGGTTGCTGCTAGTTCTGCAGCCGATACCCAAACTATTTCTGCTGCTGCTGAAGAACAGTCAGCCTCGATGGAAGAAATTGCTTCATCTAGCCAAGCCTTATCCAATATGGCTAGCGAGTTGCAAGTTTTTGTAGCGAAATTTCATCTCTAAGTGTTAAGGTCAGATTGTTTACTTATTTGACTTGTTTATGGACAAAATAGGCCTGAACATTAGGTAAGGTTCTTAAGGTCGAAAACTCTTGTAAGCGTGGGATAAGAACGTTTGCAAGGGTTTTCTCTTTTTAAATATTTTATACTAGATTTTTTCTAAAAGAATTTATTATAACATCATTAATCAGGAAGATAATAAGAAAAGGTAATGGAAGGATGAATACCATGGGGAGAAAGAAACCTAGATTAGGATTACAGGCAACAATTACAGTATTTGCTTGTATTGTTGTTGCCTTAGCTCTATTAGCAGCTGACATTGTTATTACAAAAAATATTTCTTCTGATACTGAAAGGAATATAGCTCTAGGCACAATGGAAGTAGCTCGTTCTATTGCAAATTCTCCTGTCGTTATAGATGGGCTAAGTGGAAGACAGAATGAAGGGCAGATACAAATTTTTGTTGATAAAGTAACCAACATCATGAGTGATATTCAATTTATTGTAGTCATGGATATGAATAAAATCCGCAAATCACATCCCAATCCAGCTCAAATTGGGACATATTATGAAGATGAGGATGGTAATGCTGCTTTTGATGGACAAGAGACTACTTCAGTAAGGACGGGTTCCTTAGGAGTCTCTTTACGAGCCTTCACACCTGTGTTTAATGCTAATGGTCAACAGATAGGTGTAGTACTTAGTGGAACTTTGCTAGAAAAGGTACAAGAGACGGTAGATCATAGTCGGCGTGGTATCTATGCTGGAATTGGCGTGGGTATGTTGGTTGGTGTACTAGGCTCCCTGATATTAGCAGGAAAAATTAAAAAAAGCCTGTTCGGCTTAGAACCTTTTGCTATTGCACAAATATTTGAGGAACGGAGTGCTATGTTACAGTCTGTGAAGGAAGGAATTTTGGCAGTAGATAAGGAATCTTATATTACCATTGTCAATGAGGAAGCCATGAAAATATTTCAAAAAGCCGGCATTGTTGGTAATCCTCTTGGAAAAAAAGTAAATGATTATGTGCCCCATACAAATTTGCAAAATATCCTTCGCACAGGACAAGCTGAACTAGATCATGAACAGGAGTTAAATGGAATTAGAATTTTGGCCAATCGCATTCCAGTCATTGTAAAAGGGGAAATTGTAGGGGCTATTACCTCTTTTCGAGATGAAACGGAAATTAAGCAATTAGCAGAAAAACTTACAGATGTGAGTAATTATGCAGAAGCTTTGCGAGCTCAAACTCATGAATTTATGAATAAAATGCATGCTATTCGAGGAATGATGTCCACAAAAGATTATGATCGACTTACGAATTATGTAAATGAAATTGCTGATCAATATCAAGTTGAAGTTGGTTCTGTCGTAAGTAAAATTAAAGATCCAGTACTGGCGGGTTTTTTACTAGGAAAAATTAGTTTATCTAGAGAAGCTGGTGGAGAAATGATCTTATCTGAGGGAAGTTTTTTACCTGTATCAGCAGAACCAGAAGTCGTTCATGAACTTATCATCATCCTTGGGAATTTAATAAATAACGCCCTAGAAGCTGTTGAAGAATCATTGATCAAACGTATTAGTTTAGACATCTCTTATGAAAGTGATATTTTGATTATTGAAGTAAGTGACACTGGTCAAGGGATTAAAGAAGAAATGAAAAAGAATATTTTTAAAAAAGGATATTCTAATAAGGGGACTGATCGAGGTTTAGGATTATATTTGATTGAGCGAAGTTTAGAACGCTTGGGTGGAGAAATAACAGTCATTTCAAAAGTAGGCTATGGTACCACATTTAAAGTTGTTGTACCTTATTGGAGTCAGGAGGAAGGATATATTGATTAAGGTTATGATTGTAGATGACGATCCGATGATTGCAGAATTTAATCGGCGTTATGTGGAAGCTGTGAAAGATTTTAAAGTTGAAGTTGGCGTCCATTCAGCGAATGAGGCCCTTAAAATATTAGATAAAGTTGATATTGACTTGATATTATTGGATATATTTATGCCTGGTATGAATGGTTTAGAATTATTGATGAAAATTAGGCGGGTAGGTAAAGGGGTTGATGTGATTGTTGTCACAGCTGCTTGTGATCGTGATCATATAAAAAAAGCATTACAATTTGGAGCTGTCGATTATATTATAAAACCCTTTACATTTGACCGATTAAAAGCAGCATTGTTAGCTTATAAAGGTATGGCAAGCTTAATGGAGGATCAAGAACGATTGAGTCAGGTTGAACTTGATCAATGCTTGTTGTATAAGGAACAACCAATAGTCATTGAACTACCAAAAGGTGTTGATAAGAAGACATTAGCTATTATTTGGGAAAAGATACAACAATTAGAAGAAAGCCTTTTCTCAACAGAAGAAATGGCAAAGTATATTGGGATTTCACGGATTTCAATGCGCAAATATTTAGAGTTCCTTAGAAAAATCAGTGTTTTGAAATTAGAACTTATTTATGGAACAGTAGGGAGACCTACTTATAAATATTTAAAGATTGATTCTGGGAAGCATATTCTAGAGCGTTATTTATAATTTAAGAATAAGATTCATCATTAAGAACATTTGTTTTTAAGATGAATCTTATTTTTATGTAATTAAGTAGTTAAAGTAACTGAGATTACTACTTTCATTATCTATTTAAATTACATTATCTACATAAACTAGATATTTATCAGTAAATTGTGTATTTTTAGATTACTGAAGATTGCTTATAGTCGTTTAGATGTCCTATACAGAAAGATCTTTGGTAGGTAAAAAATAGTATTCTTAGTTCAAAATAAAAAGTGATAGTTGGGGGTGGAATTCTTGTCGACAACACTAGAAAAAATCAAGGATATGCAAAAACAGACAGAAAAAATCATGGCTGGTGGTGGCACCAAACGGATTGCAAAACAACATTCCTTAGGTAAATTAACGGCTCGTGAGCGCATCGAAAAATTACTGGATGCAAAAAGCTTTATGGAACTAGATCGTTTTGTAACTCATCGTTGCACCAATTTTGGGATGGAGCAAACAGAAGCACCAGCAGAAGGCGTCGTTACAGGGTATGGTACGATTGAAGGTCGTTTGGTTTATGTATATGCTCAAGACTTTACTGTCGTTGGTGGTTCTCTTGGGGAAATGCATGCAGCCAAAATTTGCAAAGTTCAAGACTTGGCGATGGAAATGGGAGCACCGATCATTGGCATCAATGATTCAGGTGGTGCAAGAATTCAAGAAGCTGTCGATGCTCTATCTGGATATGGTAAAATTTTTTACAAAAATACATTGGCTTCTGGTGTCATTCCTCAAATTTCGGCGATCATGGGACCATGCGCTGGTGGTGCAGTGTACTCTCCTGCATTAACAGATTTTATCTATATGGTGAAAAATACCAGCCAAATGTTTATCACAGGTCCTCAAGTAATTAAAACAGTTACAGGTGAAGAAGTTACTTCAGAAGATCTTGGTGGTGCTATGACTCATAATGCTACATCAGGCGTAGCGCATTTTGTGGCAGAAAATGATGATGACTGCTTAGAACAAATTCGTCGTTTGGTCAGTTTTATCCCTAGTAACAACTTAGAAGCTACCCCTGTTATTGATAATGGGGATGATGCTATGCGTACGGATGAAAGTTTAAATACGATCATTCCAGACAATTCAAATCAATCTTATGATATGAAGGAAGTTATTGCTAAAATCGTTGATAATGGAGATTTTTATGAGGTTCAACCTTATTATGCTCCGAATATCATTACGACTTTTGCGCGTTTAGATGGAAAGACCGTTGGTATTATTGCCAATCAACCCAAAGTCATGGCAGGGTGCCTCGACATTAATGCGTCGGATAAATCTTCTCGTTTTATTCGTTTTTGCGATGCCTTTAACATCCCAATCCTCAATTTTGTTGACGTTCCTGGTTTCCTACCTGGTACGAATCAAGAATATGGTGGCATCATTCGCCATGGTGCTAAGATGCTCTATGCATATTCAGAAGCATCTGTACCAAAAGTGACTCTTGTTCTTCGTAAAGCGTATGGCGGTTCCTATCTTGCCATGTGTTCAAGAGATTTAGGTGCTGATCAAGTGCTAGCTTGGCCAACAGCTGAAATTGCTGTTATGGGACCTGCTGGTGCTGCGAATATTATTTTCAAAAATGATCCAGATATTAAAGCGAAAACAGACGAATATGTCAAAAACTTTGCGACTCCTTATCAAGCAGCCAAACGCGGCTTTGTTGATATGGTCATTGAACCACAAGAAACTCGCGGCGTACTCATCAATACTTTTAGTATGCTCGCTTCCAAACGACAAGGTCGTCCTGCGAAACGTCATGGTAACTTCCCTGTATAAATAAAGGGTATTTATAGCAAAGCAATTTGGAAAAGAGGTGAAATCAATGGGACAACCTATTACAACCAATCCCGTATTGATTGCTGCGATTAATATGACTGTAGTATTTTGTGTTTTGTATGGACTTAGCTTAATGGTTAGGCTGATTACAATGATCGATCCTACACAAAAAAAAAAGGTAACAATAACTGAAGCTCCGGAAGAGTTGAAACAGGTTTCTGTGGTAGCTGAGCAAGAAACGAGTGATGAAGAAGACTACGATGAAATGATCATTCTCTTTACTGCTGCCATTGCTGCCTATGGTCATAGTGGTGCAAAAATTGTTGCCATTCGCCCAGTAGGTGGTAGTACTTGGACTCAAGCAGCTCGCATGGAAGGTGCAAACCTAAGAAATGGAATGTTTTAATCAGATTGTTTATAAAATGTGAAAAATTAGGGAGGACTACAAATGAAAAAATTTCAAATTACCTTTAAAGGTCAAGTTTATGAACTTGACGTAGAAGAAATCGGTTCAGCAACTCCTGCTCCTGCAGCAACAAAAACTGTTGCAGCATCAACTCCAGCACCAACACCAGTAAAATCAGCAGCTCCTAAGGCGGCAGCTCCTAAAGCCGCGCCTACTCCAGCAGGTGCGCAAACTGTTCTTGCTCCAATGCCAGGTAAAATCTTTAAAGTCAATGTACAAACTGGTGATTCTATCAAACGTGGCGATGTCATTTGCGTGTTGGAAGCCATGAAAATGGAAAATGAAATTATGGCAACCCAAGATGGTAAAGTATCTGAAGTACGCGTCAAAGTGGGACAATTAGTGTCAACTGGCGATGTGCTGGTTGTGACCGCTTAATCTAGTAAACGATACTCGACATAACAGAATATGGGAGGAAAAAACACGATGGATGCATTTATTGTTTCCCTGCAGGCTGTGTGGGCGGATAGCGGTTTTACCGATTTCACCTCAGGTCATGCAATAATGATTGCTGTTGGTATTATTTTGCTATACTTAGCTTTTGCTAAGGGATTTGAACCACTTCTTTTGTCTCCGATTGCTTTTGGTTGTATTTTAGCGAACTTTCCTAAAACAGGGTTCGATACAGATCCTGGTTTGATGCAACTAATTGGTTTTGGTATTTCTCATGAAGTATTCCCTCCTCTGATCTTTTTGGGTGTAGGTGCGATGACGGATTTTGGTCCACTCATTGCTCGTCCTTCTACGTTATTATTGGGCGCTGCGGCACAAGTTGGCGTTTTTGTGGCTTTAATGGGTGCTATGGCTCTTGGTTTTAATGTGCAAGAAGCCGCGTCAATTGGTATTATTGGTGGTGCTGATGGTCCGACAGCCATCTATCTGACCATGAAATTAGCACCTCATCTTTTGGGTGCAATCGCTGTTGCTGCTTATTCTTATATGTCTCTAGTACCACTCATTCAACCTCCGATTATGAAACTGTTGACAACGAAAAAAGAACGAGAAATCGTCATGGATCAATTACGTCCAGTTTCTAAGTTTGAAAAGTTAGCCTTCCCTGTAGTTACGACAATTATTATTAGTTTATTATTACCACCGATTGCTTCTTTGATGGGCATGCTCATGCTCGGAAATTTATTTCGTGAATCTGGTGTGACGGGGCGTCTTGCCGATGTTTCAGAAAATGCGTTGATTAACATTGTCACTATTTTCTTAGCAACAGGTACAGGTCTTACCATGAAAGCTGAGAACTTCCTAAATGTCAAAACTCTACTGATCATTGGCCTTGGTTTAGTTGCCTTTGCAGCGGGTACTGCTGGTGGTGTACTATTTGGTAAGGTTATGAATTATTTTAGTGGTGGCAAGATTAATCCACTGATTGGTTCTGCTGGAGTGTCCGCAGTACCAATGGCTGCACGAGTTAGTCAAATTGTTGGTCAACAAGCGAATCCAGGAAATTATCTATTAATGCATGCCATGGGACCAAATGTAGCGGGTGTTATTGGTACAGCTGTTGCAGCTGGCACGATGCTGGCAATGCTTAAGTAACTTTAGTAAGATCCATTTATTGTTGCGTAGATTAGCACGGCAATAAATGGATCATCTACGAATTGCTTTTATACTCGTCATATATCTTGAAAATGTGCACGAATAAAGGGGGATAAGCAAATGTCCGCAGCTGTGATCACACTGATCGTTTTAGGTGTTGTAGCTTTGTTTTTTGTTACGGAAGCCATTCCATTGGCAATTGCAGCCATGGGGGGAGCCGTTGCCTTAGGTATCTTAGGTATTATTCCAATGAATACTGTTTTTTCTGGTTTATCGAATTCCACTGTTGTTTTATTTGCTGGTATGTTTGTGATTGGCGCCGCTATGTTTCATACAGGTCTTGCTCCTAAAATGGGAGAGACAGTCGTCAAGTATGCAGGTAAAAGTGAAAATGGTTTGATGATTGCTGTTATGTTTATCGCGGCTGCTTTGTCATCTGTTACCTCAAATACAGGTACAACAGCGGCTCTCATGCCTGTTATTCTTGGAATTTGCACTGTAGCAAAAATTCCTGCTTCTCGTCAATTGATGCCTCTTGCTTTTGCAGCAGGATTAGGGGGAATTATCACCCTCGTTGGTACACCTCCGAATATTATCGCTGCAGGTGCTCTAAAAGCTGCTGGATTTGAACCTTTTGGTTTTTTTGAATTTGCTTGGATTGGTATTCCACTAACTGTAGCTGGGATGCTTTATATGGTGTTTATTGGTAAACATTTATTACCTAAAGCTGCACTTTCTAGTGATCAGGTCATTGAGCAAGAAGTAGAAGTGACAGTAAGAGATCCTAAGAAAATGTGGATTTCTGGTCTGATTGTAGTGGCTGTTGTCATTGTTATGGCTCTTGATCTTAAATCTTTGCCACTTCAAGTTGCTGCAATTATTGGTGCTATGCTTGCTGTACTGACTGGCTGCTTAAAAGAGAAACAAGCCTATCAAAGTATTGATTGGGTTACAATTTTCCTTTTTGCAGGTATGATGCCAATTGCTGATGCTATGGAAAAAAGTGGTGCAGGTAAGCTCATCGCTGATGTTGTTGTTGGAATGCTAGGGGGGGCTCCATCACCAATGTTCGTGACTGGAAGTTTGTTTGTTCTTTCTGCTGGTTTGACTCAATTCATGTCTAATACTGCTTCAACAGCATTGTTAGCACCGATTGGAATTTCTATTGCAAAAGGCATTGGTGCAAGTCCACATGCGGTATTGATGGCAATTGCAGTTGCTGCTTCTTGTGCTTTTGCAACTCCAGTTGGTACACCACCGAATACTCTAGTGCTTGGACCTGGTGGTTATAAATTTATGGACTATGTAAAAGCTGGTACTGGTTTGGTTGTACTTTGCTTTATCGTATCTATTATTATTATTCCTATGGTATGGCCATTTTACCCTAAATAAGCTATAAGAATCAATTATGCATTTAGGAGGCAAGAGGGTCTTGCCTTTTAAATGTATAGGATAGACATGTTTATCAATCGTAGAAAAACTTATTGATAAGTATGTCTATCCTATATTCCTGTGAAGCCATGCAAAGTGTAAAAAATAGAAGGGGGGAACAATTGTGAGTGAAACAGAACAAGCAGCACGTGTTATAACTGTTTTCTTTCTTTCCTTAGGATTTATCTATATAGTAGCGAAACTCATTGGAGAAGATAGAAAGGCTCAGTGGTTCAAGAGACGAACCAAAAGCAATATCTTTACCCGTAGAGGTTTCTTAGGAGATACGTGGAATTTTGGTGTTCCTTATCGATGGCAAGGATTTGCCGTATTTTTTTTCATGTATGGTATTATTGGCATTGTAGGTTATCTTATGATTTTTAGCAGTTAATGTTGGTTTTAGACGTGCTTAATGACTGCTATTATAAATAAAAAAATAGGGGGCATTATAAATGATCGATATCAAAGATCGCGTGCGTAATTCTGCGCTCCATAGCAAAATTGTGAGCGCTGATGAAGCGGCGGCAGTAATTAAGCCAGGAATGAATGTTGGAACAAGTGGATTTACCCCATCTGGTTATCCGAAAGCAGTACCCTTGGCCTTAGCTGAAAGAATCAAAAAAGAACATTTCCAAATTAACCTTTGGACTGGTGCATCCGTTGGGAAGGAACTCGATGGAGCACTTGCCGCAGTTAATGGTATAAATAGACGTTTACCCTATCAAACGAACAATGAAATACGCAAGTCTCTTAATTCTGGTGGCGTTAAGTATTGTGATTTGCACCTAAGTCATACTGCACAAATGTCTCGATATGGATTTTTGGGTGGAAAAGTAGATGTAGCGATCATTGAAGCTTGCGCTATTACAGAAGAAGGACATATTATTCCAACCACTTCAATGGGTAATTCAGCATCCTTCGTACAAAGTGCTGATATTGTTATTGTAGAAGTCAATACAAGCCAGCCTCTTGCTCTTGAAGGTATGCATGATATATATATTCCAATGGATCCTCCACACCGTCTTCCAATTCCTATTGTAAAAGTGGATGATCG
>NZ_JBGJZL010000028.1:0-13620 GCF_042610375.1 Pelosinus sp. sgz500959 | reverse complement strand
TACCATAAAGAAGAAGCAGAAATTGAGAAAAAAGCCATTGAGCTACTCAAAATCTTTAAACTTGATGACAAAAAAGATGAGATTGCGAAAAACTTGCCTTATGGTGAGCAACGTCGTCTTGAAATAGCCAGAGCTCTTGCGGCTCAGCCGAAACTTCTTCTTCTTGATGAACCAGCCGCAGGTATGAATCCTCAAGAAACTCAAGAACTAATGAAAATGATTCAATGGATTAAGAAAGAATTTGATTTAACCATTCTACTGATTGAACATGATATGAGTCTGGTTATGAATGTATGTGAACGGATTTATGTTCTTGAATATGGTAGTATAATCGCCCAAGGCGTACCTGAGGAAATCAAAAATAACCCACGGGTTATTGAGGCCTACCTCGGAGAGGAGGTTGAGTGATGTTAAAAATTGATAATATTAATGTCTATTATGGTGCGATTCATGCGCTCAAAGGAATTAGTGTTGACGTTAAGGAAGGTGAAATTGTCACCTTAATCGGTGCCAATGGCGCTGGTAAGAGTACGATACTGCGTACGATTTCCGGTCTTCTAAAACCTAAGACTGGTGAAATTACCTTTGAAGGTCAAAATATAGCAGGGAAAGCTGCACAAGATATTGTAAAAATGAGTATTTCTCAGGTTCCAGAAGGCCGTCGTGTATTTGCAAATATGACAGTCATGGAAAATTTGGAACTTGGTGCTTATATTCGTACAGATAGCAAAGGGATTAAGGAAGATTTTGATCAAGTCTTTACGCGATTTCCTAAACTTGCTGAACGTCGGAGTCAGCTTGCAGGTACGATGTCAGGTGGTGAGCAGCAGATGTTAGCCATGGGGAGAGCTCTCATGAGCCGTCCGCGTTTACTGCTTCTTGATGAACCTTCGATGGGTCTTGCTCCTCTTTTAGTCCGAGAAATTTTCTCGATTGTGAAAGATATTAATGCCAGTGGCACAACGGTCTTACTGGTTGAACAAAATGCTCATATGGCTTTATCCATTGCTCATCGTGCTTATGTATTGGAAACAGGACGCATTACCTTAGCTGGTGATGCGAAGGAATTAGCAGCGAGTGAAGACATACGAAAAGCATATTTGGGTGGTTAATGGAATTAGAAAATGTAATATTTTCTAGAATCCAAGTAAAAGCAATTAAGGCTTGGCGTAAGCCAAGCTTTTTTTGGATATATAATAAAAATGGAGATGATCAATATGTTTATCGAACAAAGGATGACAGCGAATCCCATCACAATTTCTTCAACGGCAACCATTGCAGATGCATCAGAGATTATGCGTGCTAATAAGTTTCGCCGTCTGCCAGTTGTAGATGGAGGTAAACTCGTCGGCCTTGTTACTGACAGAGATTTGCGAGCCGTAGCTCCATCACCAGCAACGACTTTATCTATTTTTGAACTCAATTATCTGCTCGCCAAAATGCAGATTAAAGATATTATGGAGAAAAAAGTCATTACGATTCAATCAGATGCGACTGTGGAAGAAGCTGCTCTCTTGCTATATAACCATCGTATTGGTGGTTTAATCGTTGTTGATGCAAGCCAAAAAGTTGTTGGTGTTATTACAGAAACTGATATTTTTAAATGTTTTGTTGATGTAATGGGTCTGACAGAAGGTAAAACTCGTTTGACAATTGATGCTACTGATAAGATTGGTTTATTACATGAAATCACTGAAGTGTTTTCAAAACTGAGTATTAATATTTGCAGCATGGTGAGTTACACATTACCTGATGGGAAAATTGAGTATGTCATCCGTGCTGATATTTCTGATACGAAGGAATTAGAAGAACAGCTTACAGCGATTGGATATCCTATTCACCATATTGTACATATTAAATGATTTTGATAAAAATGAATTGAATAAGTTATGACCTACAGGGACTTAATGAGCCTGTAGGTCATTTTTCTTTAGATAAATGACAGTAAAATTTTGATTACCATCGTATTGAGTTAAAATAGATCACAAGAGATACTAATCGATATTAGTGCTGAGCATTGTCTTAAGATAAAATTCATTTTTATAAAAAATAATTCATGAAAATGAATAAAGACTTGAAAAAGTTATAAAAAACTATATAATAAAAATTAAAGGTGAAAATAAAATGATAAAAATGAATTTGAAAATGAAAAATGATATATGATTTTTAAAGATAAAAGGAAGGCATTTAGTCCTTCGGGTTTAGAAACAACAATAGAAATATTTTTGATTATATAAAAAGAAGGTTAATGATGAATAAAGATATTGGTAAAAAAGTAAAAGAGCTCAGACTCCAAAAGAAAATGACATTAAAGGACTTAAGTGAGTTAACCAGTCTCTCTACAGGTTTTTTATCTCAGTTAGAGCGTGGTTTAACGAATATTGCTACTGATTCTTTGCAAAAAATTTCTGAAGCCTTGGGTGTTGATTTATCTTATTTTTTTGTTAGTGTGACTAAAAATCGAAGTCATGTACTCAGAAGTTATGAAAAAGAAGTGTTTCAGGTAGTGAATTCTAAATTTATTCATTATCATTTGACAAACCACTCTGAGGATAAAACACTATTACCACGTATGATTGAATTGTTGCCCATCAATTGTCATGAAGATCTGAGTCAATATGCCCATGAGGGAGAAGAGTTTGTATACGTATTAGAGGGAACCTTGACTTTGTTTATCAATCACGAGCAAGTGGAGCTTTTTCCTGGTGATTCTGCCCATTACAATTCTTCAATTGTACACAATTGGGCTAATTATACCAATAAAATGGTTCGAATTTTGGTTGTGAGTACTCCGAACTCTTTATAAAGAGGTTCGATTCGAGGTGAGTGAATGCAAACTGCGTTAATTTTTAACATTCAAAAATTTTCTATCCATGATGGACCTGGTATTCGAACCACATTATTTTTCAAAGGTTGTCCCCTTGCTTGTCAATGGTGCCACAATCCTGAAAGCCAAAGTTATGGAAATGAAATTTTGGTCAATTCAGAACGCTGTACGGGCTGTGGGCGTTGCCAAAAAAATTGTCCCCAAGGGGCGATTGAGATAGTAGAGAAGCAAGTAATATGGGATGTTACGAAGTGTATACAGTGTGGAAATTGTGTTAATGGCTGCTATTATGATGGACGACAATTTGTAGGAAAAACATATACAGTACAAGACTTAATGATTGAAATCGAAAAAGATCGACCTTTTTATGAACAGTCAGGTGGTGGTGTGACCTTATCGGGTGGAGAGGTTATGACTCACATTGATTTTGTTGAGGAATTGGTAAAGGCCTGTAAGGAGCAAGGGATATCCGTTGCAATTGATACATGTGGTTATGCTCCTCAGGAAAATTTTATGCGCATTATGGAATATATCGATGTTTTTTTATACGATTTGAAGTGTGTGGATCATAAACTGCATCGACAATATACTGGGAAAAATAATAATCTCATTTTAGAAAACTTAAAATTCCTATCAGATCGCGGAGCCAATATAAATCTTAGGTTACCCCTAATTGCGGGAATTAATACAGATGATAGGCACATTCAGCAGATTATTGATGTGATTGCTGATCTTAGGATTAGTTCCATTAATCTATTGCCATATCACAACATGGGAACCGGGAAATATAAAAAGATCAATATGGAGTATGTTGGAGAACGGTTTACTAGACCTTCTGATGAGAGATTGGCACAAATTCAGGATATCTTTGCACAGGCAAATTATAAGATAAAAATTGGAGGTTAGAATATGGAAGAACGTGGCATGAACCAAAGAATCAAAATGCTTCGAAATCAAAGTATGACTGCCCAGCCCCATTTGTCAATTGAAAGAGCGATGTTAGTCACTCAAGTATATGAACAGTACCTTGGGACAGTCGAAACTCCAATGCTTAGAGCCTTAGCGTTCAAGCATATTATGGAACATAAAACTCTATGCATTAATGCTGGAGAATTGATTGTAGGTGAAAAGGGAGAGCAACCTCAATATGCACCAAGCTTTCCTGAGTTATGCTGCCATACCTTAGAAGATCTAAATGTCATGGATCAACGAGAAAAAATATTCTTTAAAGTCAATGATGAAGCCAAAAAAAATCAAGGTGAAAGAATTATTCCTTTCTGGGAAAAGCGTTCTATGCGCAAGATGATCATCGAAAAAATGTCTAAAGAGTGGCTAGAATGTTATGAAAGCGGTATTTTCACTGAGTTCATGGAGCAAAGAGGCCCAGGGCATACGGTGGCAGATGGTAAAGTTTATCAAAAAGGATTTTTGGAGTTTAAAACTGACATCAAACAACAAATCGATGCTCTGGATTTCTTAGGTGATGAAGAGGCCACTGAAAAAAAGAATCAGCTTGAAGCGATGGATCTATGTTGTGATGGAATCATTGCTTATGGTGAACGTTATGCCCAGTATGCTCGTGACATGGCAAAAAGTGAAAGTGATGAAGGGCGTAAAGCTGAACTATTGACCATTGCTGAAAATTGCACAGTGGTTCCTGCCTATAAACCTGAGACGTTTGCCCAGGCCATTCAAATGTATTGGTTTGTTCACATTGGTGTGACGACAGAAATTAATCCATGGGATGCTTTAAGTCCAGGACGCCTCGATCAGCATTTATATCCTTTTTATAAAAAGGGGATTGAAGATGGAAGCTTAACAAGAGAAAAAGCCAAAGAATTGTTACAATGTTTGTGGGTTAAATTTAACAATCAGCCAGCGCCACCTAAAGTTGGGATTACCTTAAAAGAAAGTAGTACTTATACTGATTTTGCCAATTTGAATACAGGTGGTGTGAAGGATGATGGTTCAGATGGCGTTAATGAAGTCTCTTATTTGATTCTCGAAACCATGGATGAAATGAAGTTGTTGCAACCTAGTTCTAATGTACAAATTAGTAAAAAAACACCGCATAAGTTTATTAAACAAGCTTGTGAAATATCCCGTAAGGGATGGGGGCAACCAGCCTTTTATAATACAGAAGCGATTATCAGTGAATTGCTGAGGGCTGGTAAAGAAATTGTTGATGCAAGGCAAGGCGGAGCTAGCGGGTGTGTGGAAACAGGTGCTTTTGGTAAAGAGGCCTATATTTTAACAGGATATTTTAATCTGCCTAAAGTACTTGAAATCACTCTCAATAATGGTTTTGATAAAGTTGCCAATAAACAATTGGGAATAAAAACTGGTCATGCTGAAGATTTTACAAGTTATGAAGACCTTTTTGCTGCCTTTATCCAACAACTTCATTATTTTGTAGATATAAAAATCAAGGGCAATCATGTGATTGAAAGTCTTTATGCTAAACATATGCCTGTACCTTTTTTATCGGTCATTACGAGCGACTGTATTGCAAAGGGCAAAGATTATAATGCAGGTGGTGCTCGTTATAATACCAACTATATTCAAGGTGTTGGCATCGGGACATTGACTGATTGTTTATCAGCACTTAAATATAATATTTATGATCAACAACGTTTTACCATGAAAGAGTTATTGAAGGCCCTTGATGACAATTTTGAAGGTCATGATTTCATTAAGCATATTGTTAATCATAAAACACCCAAATATGGAAATGATGACGATTATGCCGATCAAATTATGGTAGAGGCATTTAATGCTTTCCACAGCGAGGTGTCAGGAAGACCCACACGCAAAGGCGGTGTCTATGCCATCGATATGTTACCCACGACTTGTCATGTATATTTTGGCTCTGTTATGGGCGCTAGTCCAAATGGTAGAGAAGCCTATAAACCATTATCAGAGGGGATATCTCCCGAAAAAGGTGCTGATCGCAATGGACCTACAGCTGTGATTAAGTCAGCATCGAAAATGGATCATATTAAAACAGGCGGTACCTTGCTCAATCAAAAATTCACACCACCGGTTGTGGCAGGCAATGAAGGATTAGAGAATATGGTCTCTTTAATAAGGACGTACTTTAATCTTGATGGTCATCATATTCAATTTAATGTGATTGACCGCAAAACATTAATCGATGCGCAACATCATCCTGAAGAATACAAGGATTTAATTGTACGGGTAGCAGGTTATAGCGATCATTTTCATAATTTAAGTAAAGAATTACAGGATGAAATCATTGACAGAACGGAACAAGAATTTCATTGAAAATTATTCTTGCTTATCAGAACTCCTTAATTTATACTAAAAGCACAGAGTGTCAGTAAACTGACACAAGCAAAGATGCTTGTACAAGAACTAGGTATTAGTTTTGTATGGGCATCTTTTTTTGCTATATAGATAAGGAGGAAATTGAGATGAGTCATCATTTTCACTTAAATAGAGAAGAGTTACAGGATTATTGTATGAATCAACCAGAAAAGATGATCGAAGCTTATGAAGAACTGTTTGCTCAATATCGTATACAGCAAGCTAGACTTAATGCCTTACTTGAAACCGTTAATGAAGCTATTTGCATTATTGACGAATCAGATACCGTTGTAGTCTGGAATCCTTGTGCGGAATATTTGTATGGGATAGCAGCTACGGACATTATTAATAAGCCCATTGAACGTTTTTTTTCGAATTTGATGTTAACAAAGGTGATGAAAGAGCGGCGCACAGTGCATGAACAGTACCATACGCCTTGTCCTGATACCCATGTATTAATTAATGCCATGCCTGTCAAATTGGCGGGGCAGGTCATTGGTGGTGTTTGTGCTGAAAGAGATATTACCGAAGTAGTGAGATTGAATCAAAAATTATCTAAGACTCATGAGGAAGTCGAGTCATTGAAATTAGAAATTGATAAAATAAATGCTCAGACAGATTGTTTTTCGCCAATTTATGGCCATAGTGTAGCCATTCGTGAAGCAATTAGTATAGCGCGGCGTGTTGCTACCACGAATGTTCCTGTATTACTGCGCGGCGAAAGCGGTACAGGTAAAGAATTGTTTTCTAAGGCAATTCATGATGCTAGCCAACGCGAAGGAATTTTTGTAGCCATTAACTGTGGTGCTATTTCAGCCAGCTTATTTGAGAGTGAATTGTTTGGTTATGAACCAGGTGCTTTTACTGGTGCTGATCGTAAAGGTAAAATTGGTCTTTTAGAACAAGCCAATGGTGGCACTTTACTCTTGGATGAATTAGGTGATATGCCGAAAGAGATGCAAGTTAAGCTATTGCGAACCTTACAAGATAAGAGTTTTTATCGTGTTGGTGGTAATAAGCCCATTTATGTTGATGTACGAATTATCGCGGCGACTCATCGGAACTTAGAAGAGATGATTGGAAAAGGTGAATTTCGAGAAGATTTATATTATCGTTTAAATGTAGTGTCCATCTCATTGCCATCTTTACGCGATCGGCTGGATGATATTCCAGAACTAGTCCATAAAGGTGTTCAATATTATGATACCATTCATAACAAAAAAATCAGTAAAGTTGATCCAGCTCTTATGGCAGCTCTCATTCAATATTCATGGCCAGGCAATATTCGAGAATTGTTTAATGTGTTAGAACGCTTAGTCATTCTGGCAGATAGTAGTATCTTGAATTTGACTAATTTACCAAGCCATTTTAAGCAACCGGATTTTTCATTAGACCATTTAGAAAAACATAAAATGGATGCTAATTTATCGGATGTAACTGTTACTATTGAAAAAGAAATGATAACCATGGTTTTAGTGGAAGAAAAGTTTAATAAAGCAGCTGCTGCTAAAAAACTTGGTATTCCCCGCAGTACCCTTTATTATAAAATGCAAAAACTAGGATTGAAGTGTCAATAAACTGACGCTAACGTCAATATTTAGATGAATTCTTAGATGAAAATCACAAAAAGATAAGAAAAGAATCTATTTTTTATTTAATCATTACATCATGCAACTATATTTTTTAATGATGAAAAAATATTAAATTGCAAATAGAAAGATGAGAAAGAGTCCGTAAATAGTAGGCTTAAAGACATTACTCAATTGAATATTCTCGCGAAAAGTAAAAGTTTTTTCTTAAATCTAACATGATTTTTATTAGAAATAGATGGATTGGCACGCTTATTGCAATAGTATAGGGCAGGAGGTGCTACTATGAGAATTACAAATCATCCAATATTGACGTTTAATGAAAAAGAAATGGTTTCCTTTACTTTAAATGGTGAAAGAATAGAAGGAGTAGCAGGAGAGCCAATTGCCGCCGCTCTGTATGCTGCTGATATAAAAGTACTACGTCATAGTCACAAAAATAATCGTCCCCGCGGACTCTTTTGTGCGATTGGAAATTGTTCATCCTGTTTAATGACAGTGGATGGTATTCCAAATGTACGAGTTTGTGTCGAACCACTTCGTGAGGGTATGGCAGTAGAAACTCAGGAAGGGAAGGGGAAGATCCTATGATGACGACCGAAATTTTAGTCATTGGGGCTGGCCCTGCTGGTCTCATGGCCGCTATTCATGCAGCTGAAGCTGGTGCACAGGTATTGCTTGTTGAAAGAGCTGATCGCTTAGGTGGGCAACTCATCAAACAAACTCACAAATTTTTTGGTTCCAAAGCCGAGTATGCTGGTGAACGTGGTATTGAAATTGCGGAAAAATTAATTACTGCGAGTCAAGAAAATTCAGGTATTACAACTTGGAAGAATGCTGCTGTATTAGGAATTTATCCTGATGGAGTCGTGACGATTTCTCATAATGATGAATTTTGTACGGTAAAACCTAACAAGATCATTATTGCAACAGGTGCTTCAGAAAAAACCATGGCATTCCCTAACAATGACTTACCTGGTATTTATGGTGCAGGAGCTGTACAGACATTGATGAATGTTCATGGAGTGCTGCCAGGTAAACGTCTCTTGATGGTGGGCGCTGGAAATATTGGTGTCATTGTTGCATATCAATTATTACAGGCAGGTGTTGAAGTGGCTGGCATTGTTGAAGCTGGACCTCAAGTGGGTGGTTATCGTGTGCATGCCGCTAAGCTTCAACGCCATGGTGTACCAATCTATACCTCTCATTCTGTTAAAAAAGCTCATGGCAGCTCTTCTTTAGAAGGTGTTACCATTTGTAAATTAGATGAAAATTGGCAGCCAATTGAAGGTAGTGACCAATATATCCCAGTCGATGGTTTATGTTTGGCTGTAGGATTGAGTCCTTTAACTGAACTTTTATGGCAGGCTGGTTGTGAAATGAAGTATGCGGGAGAACTCGGTGGGTATGTACCTCTGCGAGATGCCAATCTAAAGACAACACATGCTGACATTTATGTTGCAGGTGATGTATCAGGAGTGGAGGAAGCATCAGCAGCCATGGTCGAAGGTAAAATTGCTGGACTTTATGTTGCTTCAGTGCTTGGACATCAGCGAGATTCTTTTACAAAGGATTTTCAAGCAGCAAAAAGTCAATTGAATGCCTTAAGATCAGGTCCGGCAAGCGCTAAAATCTGTAGTGGTTTGAGCAAAGTTGTCTTAGAGGAGGCTCAATAAATGGAAAATCAAAATCAAATGCCTTCACAAGAACGTTTTGGCAAAGGTCCAATCGCTGTCTTTGAATGTTTTCAGTCAATACCTTGTAATCCTTGCGCTGATGCCTGTCCACGTGGTGCCATTACCGTAAAAGAAATCAATGATTGTCCGATTGTTGATGTTGATCGTTGTAACGGCTGTGGCATTTGTATGACCCACTGTCCAGGTTTATCAATTTTTGTGATTGATTATACTTATGGAAAAGATACAGCCTTAGTAAAAATTCCTTATGAATTTTCTCCATTACCAGAGACTAATGAATGGGTTGATGCTTTGGACCGTCAAGGTCAGTGCGTGGGGACTGGGCAAGTGATTCGTGCACAGCAATCACCGAATAAAACCAGTATTATTTGGTTGTCGATCCCTCAGGAATTGGCGATGGATGTTCGGAATATCCGCCTTCGAAAGGAGAAAGATCATGAGTGATTACGATACAATTATATGTCGTTGTGAAGATATAACCTTAGGCGAAATACGTGAGCAAATTGCTCAAGGTAAACATACTTTAGAAGAAATTAAACGTGCCTGTCGCACAGGTATGGGGCCTTGCCAAGGAAGAACCTGCGCTCCTTTGATTGCCAGTGAGATTGCCAAAGCAATCGGTCAGAGCGTTGCCGATATTCCTTTACCAACGGTTCGTCCTTCTACAGGACCAATCAAGATGGCCGCATTGCTTGGAGGTAAAGGACATGATTAATACAGCAGATGTAGTCGTAATCGGCGGCGGAGTCGTTGGCTGTTCAACGGCTTATAACTTAGCAAAATTAGGTGCTGGCAAAGTTGTCGTATTAGAAAAAAAATATTTAGCCAGTGGGGCTACAGGCCGTTGTGGCGCAGGCATGCGGATGCAATGGGGATCAGAGACTAATTGCTTGTTGTCGCGAGAAAGCGTTAAGATGTTATCTAATTTATCTGAACGTCTTGATGTAGATGTGGATATTGAATTTACTCAAAATGGTTATCTATTACTGGCGTATAATGAAAAAATGGAAGAACAATTCAAAAAAAATCTCATTGTACAAAAATCACTGGATATTCCTTCACGGTGGGTTACACCGGAAGAATCCTTGGAAATCGCTCCTATTTTGAATACAAAAGGACTTGTTGGTGCAACTTATTGCGCGGAAGATGGACATTGTAATCCATTTAAAGTGACAGAAGCTTATGCTCAGGCAGCCAAAAATCTTAATGTTGAAATTTACACAAATACTGAAGTTCAAGGGATTGTTACAAAGAATGGAAAAATTATTGCAGTACGCACCAATAAAGGTGATATTCAAACAGATACGGTTGTTAATGCCGCTGGCGGATACGCGAAAACTGTAGGCCGTATGGCAGGTATCGAACTTCCTATTTTCCCTGAACGTCATGAAATATTAGTCACTGAACCAGTAGAGCCTTTATTGGGACCGATGGTTATGAGTTTCTTCCATAACTTATATTGTCAGCAAAGTCCTCATGGCAGTTTTATTATGGGAATTGGTCATCCGAATGAACCAGAAGGGTATGATATCAGGTCGAGTTGGCAGTTCCTTTGTGATATGGCAGAACGAGTGGTAGAAATATTACCACCTTTGGCAGGACTTAATGTTGTGCGGCAATGGGCAGGGCTTTATGATATGTGCCCCGACCGTACACCGATACTTGGTAATAGTCCAAAACTTGATCGTTTCTTTACAGCAGCGGGTTTTAGCGGTCACGGATTTATGATTTCGCCTATTACAGGTCAGTTGATGGCAGAAATGGTCTTAGGCAAACCGACAGCTTTTCCAATCCATATGTTTGATGCTGGTCGATTCGAACGTGGCGAACTTTTTGTAGAACCTTCAGTTGTATAATATTCTATTTAACTTATATAATTAAAAAATAATCATGAAAGCGGGAAAAAACATGATGAACGAATATAAAGTAGAACCTTTTACCAATTTTACTATTCCAGAAAATAAAGCAGCCATGGAAAAATCATTAGCAGCTTTGGAATTGGAAAAAGGTAAATCTTATCCACTGACAATTGGCGGAGAAAAATTAGATACAGAAGCACGTATTACTTCCATTAATCCTTCCAAAACGTCTGAAGTGATTGGTACAGTAGCTTGCGCTAATATTGATTTGGCAGAGAGAGCCGTGCAAGCAGCTGCTAAAGCTTTTGCTTCTTGGCAGTATACTTGCCCTGCTGAACGTTCCTTATACTTGTTCAAAGCGGCCGCAATCATGCGCAGACGCAAATTCGATTTTTCTGCATTATTAGTTGAAGAAGCAGGGAAAACATGGCCAGAAGCTGATGCGGATACGGCAGAAGCCATTGATTTTATGGAATACTATGCGCGTCAGATGGATCGATATGCCAAAGGCATGGAAGTTGTGCCTTCTCCTGGTGAACAAAATGAGTGCTCTTATATTCCTCTTGGCGTGGGTATCGTCATTCCACCATGGAATTTTCCACTTGCTATCTTAGCGGGTATGACGGCTGCTGCCATTGTCGCAGGTAATACTGTCATCATGAAACCAGCCAGCTCGACTCCGATTATTGCGGCTAAATTTATGGAGTTATGGGAAGAAGTATCTTTACCTGCAGGTGTCGTTAATTTTGTTCCTGGCAATGGCGGCATTATTGGAGATTACTTAGTAGCCCATCCCAAAGTTCGCTTCATTAATTTCACAGGTTCAAAAGAAGTGGGATTACGCATTAATAAATTAGCTGCTGTGTTATCTCCTGGACAAAAATGGATTAAACGTGTTGTTGCTGAAATGGGCGGAAAAGATTCTATTATCGTTGATAGCGAAGCGGATATCGAAGATGCTGCTGCTGGTATTGTTACTTCAGCTTTTGGCTTTCAAGGTCAAAAATGTTCAGCGTGTTCTAGAGCCATTATTGTAAAAGATGTTTATGATGCTGTGGTAGCAAAAGTTGTTGAAAAAACCAAAGCTCTTCGTGTTGGTTTGGCAAAAGATCCTGAGATGAATATGGGACCTGTTATTGATGAAAATTCTTATAAAAAGATTTTAAGTTATATTGAAATTGGCAAAACGGAAGGTCAGTTACTGTGTGGTGGAAATACAGCTGGCGCGGACGGATACTTCATTGAACCAACGGTCTTCGCTGGCGTTGCTCCTCATGCACGTATTTCACAAGAAGAAATTTTTGGGCCAGTGCTTGCAATTATTCCTGCGGATGATTTTGATCATGCTCTCGCTATTGCAAATGATACTGAATACGGTCTTACAGGAGCGGTTTATTCTAAAAATCGTCAAAAATTAGAAAAAGCGCGCCGTGAATTCCATGTCGGTAATTTGTATTTCAATCGTAAATGTACAGGTGCTTTGGTTGGCGTTCATCCTTTTGGTGGGTTTAACTTATCAGGGACAGATTCAAAAGCTGGTGGGACTGATTATTTACTACTCTTCTTACAAGCTAAATCTGTTTGTGAAAAACTATAATATTCAATTCAATTTATATAATGCACTAAAAAGGGACAATGATCTTGTTAGTCTGTCTAGAATAAACTATAGAACAGGGCTTGCCGTTAGAATCTTTCATGTACTGTAACGGTTTAAAAATTATAATTGAATCAAAGATTAAAGCAATGGCGCTTTGAATAAAGAGAAATCTTTTATTCAAAGCGCCTTTTTATAGTTAGTAAAGGGGGTGATCGGAAAGAAATAGGTAAGAGGGCATATCCTAAAGTATCAATTAATAAGGGGGATTCACAGTGTTAAAAAAGATGAAACTCAAATTAGTAGCTCTAGCCGTTGGTAGTATGCTAGTCACAGGTTTGGTAGCTGGTTGTGGCACCAGTGCAAGTAAAGACATTAAAATTGGTGTTGTGTATGAATTAACTGGTAATACCGCTTCTTTTGGTACAGCTGCTGCAAATGGTGCAAAATTAGCATTCAAAGAAATTAATGCAAATGGTGGTGTACTTGGCAAACAGATTCAAATTGCAGTTGCTGATAACAAAGGTGAACCTTCTGAATCTTCTAATGCAATGACAAAAGTTATTTCACAAGACAAAGTTATTGCTGTAACTGGTTTTACTACAAGTTCTAACGGTATTGCAGGTTCAGCAGTCGCTGAAGCCAATAAAATTCCATTTGTTGCCGCTGCTACTACCAATCCTAAAGTAACGTTAGATGAAAACAGTGGAAAAGTAAAAAATTATAC
>NZ_JBGJZL010000027.1:0-17519 GCF_042610375.1 Pelosinus sp. sgz500959 | reverse complement strand
CCACCTGTTCCCATACCGAACACAGTAGTTAAGCCCATATACGCTGAAAGTACTTGGCTGGAAACGGCCTGGGAGGATAAGTAGTTGCTGGTTAGTAAAAGCACTCATGCAAATGAGTGCTTTTTGCTTTTCTTATCTTCATTCCTGAGATTGGTGAGGATGCTCCAGATGCTAGGCATGACGAGCACGTGAACTGAGCAGTACTGGAGTACGCGAAGTGAGCGCGCGCAGGAATAACGACGCAGATGGGGTAAAGTTTAAATGATGTTAGCATTTCGATGCTAACGAAGCGACTTACTCAATTTTTTTCGCAAAAATTTGGTGCGCTGCTTCAGTTAAGCCCATACGCTGAAAGTACTTGGCTGGAAACGGCCTGGGAGGATAAGTAGTTGCTTTTTATTTTTTGTTTAATAGGAATGCAATTTTTTTAGTGCATACTATATAGAAGAGGAATGGTTGTAATTTATTAGGCTAGCAAAGGGATTTTTAAATGTATGGTTGAATAGTAAAGAATATGATAAATAGACTGTATTAGAAGAATTGTTCTCTAAGTTACTGAAGAATTAAATGGAAAGCTAATTTAAATTAGATAAGACTGGGGCGAAGACGATGGAAGTAAACGAGCTGTGTGGGAAACTATCAACAGTTTTAAAAATGGATTTAGCCAAGAAGGATAGTGATAATGACTACTTCAATGCGGCAGTATTGATACCACTCATTTGGGACAATAATCAGTTATCTGTATTATTCGAGGTGCGTTCGTCTCATCTGTCATGGCAACCGGGAGAAATCTGTTTTCCAGGCGGGCGTATTGAAGCGACTGACAAGAATTCGGTGGATGCTGCCGTGAGAGAAACTAGCGAAGAACTTGATTTGAAAATTGACCAGATACAGGTTTTAGGGTCATTACATGAAATAGTGAGTCCTATTGGTGTACGATTATATCCCTCTGTAGGTTACATCTCTGATGTACAAGATATTAAAGCAAGCCCAGATGAAGTGGCTGAAGTATTTTCGGTACCGTTAGCATTTTTATTAGCCAATGAGCCAATTGTGGGTCATATGGAAAGATGCACTAGACCTCTTTCAGATTTTCCCTTTCATTTGTTACCAGGATACTCAGAAAAATGGAAAAGTCGTAAGAATTATAGAGTATTATTTTATCAATATAAACAATACGTTATTTGGGGTTTGACTGCACAAGTGTTATATGATTTTCTGCTAGTATGTAAAAAAATAGTTATTCCTAGCGATTGTCATATATGAAATCTGATTTAACAGATATAAAATAGCATAAGCCTTAGTCGTTCTTACTCGGAACCCTAGAAAGTATTATACTTTCTGATTGCGTTAAAAAGCCCTCTTTATGCAAGAGGGCTTATTTCTTTAAATAATGGCAGCGATTCGCCACGCCTGTCCATGAATTGACTGGTTATAGATCTCTGTGATTGTTTGAAAGATCGTCGAACGTTTTACTGTATTCTTTTTTGTTAGCAAGGAAAACTTAAACCAACGACCTGCGCGAGATAATTCATAGATTGTATCGTTGATTTCGATACGAATGATCTTATTTGGGGATTTGCCAAGAGCATCTTCAAGTATTTTGACAGCAGGACCATTGAGTGGAGGCATGGGTCGTAGATTTTTGTCATCTTTCAATTGTTAAACACGCTCCCTTTAGGCTAAAATCAAAGTTTCTTGCACACATTATAACACTAGACTTGCAAAAACATGAATATGCTTTAAGGCTAAAAAAGTCACTATAGAGCTATGGAGACCTATTATGGCTAAAACACTAACTGATACGCAATATTCTGAATTTTGTTGAGTAAATGCCCTTTCTAGATATTATATGTTGCATAATAAAAAAATCATGGCTAATACTATATGTACTGTAAGAGATTGTTGATGATTATTTAGATTTGAATATTTAAGGAAGGGTGACGATGATGCCTTATGTAAAATTCGTAATAAATACAATTCTACTTATGTTTGTGATAACGATAATAGGATTGCTAGGTGGTTGTGCGAATAAACCGGCGCCTAAACCTTTACCAGGTATGTTAGGTTCTGAAGAAAATCCTGCACCAGGCGCACCAGGAAAAGTCGTTATGCCACCACGCTTAATTCTTGGTTATTATGAAAATCCTTGGCCAGGTACACCTGATCGGACAGGTTCTTTTCCTAGTATGAAAGCTTTTGCTGCAAGTATGACAGGGGTCGGACCTTTTTGGTACAAAGCGACTAAGGATGGTAGTTTAGAGGCCAAAGACAGTCAAATTGTATATGATGCCACAAAAAGTCTAGGGTTAAAGATGTATCCTCTCATTACCAATAAGACAGGCTCAACTGATGCGGTATTAGGCGATGCTGGGATCCGTAGTAAGGTCATTGATAATATTGTGAAATTAGTTAAAGAAAAGCAGTATGATGGTGTTAATATTGATTTTGAATTACTTCCTCCTAAAGAACGGGATAATTTAACTGCATTTATGGCAGAATTATATCCTAAAATAAAGGCTATGAATAAAACCCTTATTATCTCCGTATTCCCCCAAGTTGATGTAGCTGAAGATGTTTCTGGAGCTTATAATTATCCGGAAATAGCTAAAAATACTGATTTTTTACAAATTATGACCTATGATTATCACTGGTCTACATCTCCTAAACCAGGTCCTATCGCACCCATTGATTGGTATGAAAAAAATATAAAGTATGCAATTGAGAAGTGTGGTGGTCCCCATAAAGTCATCATTGGTGTAGGAGCTTATGGTTATGATTGGGTGAAAGGAAAAGATGGAGAAACGATAACTTATGTTGATGCTATTGTTCGAGCGGAACAGAATGGCGCTAAAATTATGTATGATGAAAAAGCTCAATCACCTCATTTTAGCTATAATAATCATGAAGTATGGTTTGAAAATGACAAAAGTACAGCAGCCAAATTGGATATTATAGCCAAATATAATCCTGCTGGAATTGCATTATGGCGTTTGGGGCAGGAACAACCTGAAATTTGGCCACTTATTAACCAAAAATTTCCTAAGCAACAATAAAATAAGAGATATAAAAAATATTCTAAAGTAATTTAAAAGGCTATTTGAACATCTTTATCACTGGTAGCAATTGAAGATGAGCAAATAGCCTTTTTAAGCAGGTATTTTTTCATATTTCTAGAATACTACTTGTACTATAAGTTGGGGGTGTTATATATGGGAAATAATCTTGAAAGACATCAAATTATTGTTGAGGGAATGAGTTGCGGACATTGCAAAGCAGCTGTAGAAAAGGCAGTACGCGCGTTAACTGGAGTAGAATTAGCAGATGTAGATTTAGCAGCTAGGACACTTGTTGTGGAATTTGATGGAACTAAAACTACATTGCAAGATATTAAAACTGTAGTAGATGAAGAAGGCTATACTGTCGTATAAATAATCCCTCCTCTTTTATTGGTGTATTGTGGAATAAACGATAAAATTCTTGACTGATTGTGTCATACTTTGTTATACTTTTAAACAAGCCTCCCAAGTCGGGGGCTTGTTTATTGATTTTTTCAGAATGCAGAAGCATATCAATTTTCTGATTCTTAGTATTGCATTTTACTACTAAGAGATGTTAATAGGTCTGGCGGTAATAGAGGGGAGATGGCTTTATGGCACGACTGGAAAAACACACAGTTGAACGTAAAAATGGAATAGCAAAGCGTTCTTTTGCTATCGTAGGTATTTTATTGGCGGTGCTCGCAGTAGCTAGTGCGTCCTATTATTGGTTTAGTGGTGGATTATCCGAGAAAAAGAAAGAAGAAGCAAGTATCGTATCCCCTCAAAATAAGATCAATATTATGGTCATGGGTGTGGATGAACGTGCTGATGATGTAGGGCGTTCAGATACTTTATTTGTGATGACTGTTGATACCAATACTAAAGAAGTGGCTATGCTGTCTATACCTCGCGATACCAGAGTCAAAATTCCAGGAAAGGGCTGGGATAAAATCAATCATGCTTATGCTTTTGGTGGGTATAAATTAACCCAGCAAGCAGTAGAGGGATTACTGGGCATTAAAATCGATCATCATATTATGATTGATATTGCAGGATTTAAAAAAATAATTGACGCAATGGGCGGCGTTACAATTGATGTTGAAAAACGCATGTATTATACTGATCCTTATGATGATGATGGTGGACTAGTCATTGATTTAAGACCTGGTGTACAACATATGAATGGCCGTACGGCAATTCAATATGTACGTTATCGTGATGAAGAGGGAGATATCGGACGAGTTGAACGTCAACAGAAATTTTTAAAAGCTGTTCTAAACGAAGTTGCCAGTCCTTCAGTACTGACTAAAATACCTAGCATTATTAAAGAAGTTAGCAATGTTGTGAAAAGTGATATGTCTACAAGTGAAATGCTTAGCTTAGCGAAAATATTGAATGATGCTTCTAAAAACGGCTTGAGAACGGATATGGTGCCAGGAAAACCAGCTTATATTGATGAGATAAGTTATTGGTTGCCTGACTTGTTGGCATTACGGAAACATGTCGCTCAAACATTGGGCGTTACGATGGAAGAAAAATATGTATCAACAACCCAGCGAGAAGTCGTTGAATATGAAACTTCCATTCCTAAAGAAATGAAAATAATTGAAAAACCAAAACCAATACAACAGCCCAAAGCCGCAGCTGTCCCAGATAAATCAAAGACAACGGATAAGTCCGTGACTCCAGATAAAACCACTGACTCAACTAAAGCTGGAGCAAAAAGTTCTACTTCTGGTAAAGTCCGTGTAGAAATTGTAAATGCCAGTGGTGTAGCTGATGCAGGCGATAAAATTGCTGGTATCTTGCGTGGACAAGGGATTGAAGTGACAGGTGTGAATACTGTAAGTAATGCATATAAGAATACCGTGGTCATTTCTAATACCACTGATAGTGGAGTTGTTAATAAATTAACCGGTTTACCCTTTAAATATTCTTTACAGGTAACGAATGATGAAGGAAAGAGCTCTGATGCAGTTGTTGTCATCGGTAAAGATTATACAGGTAAATAACAATTTTCGTAAATAGCCCATCTGGGCTATTTTTTTTATCTATTTTTGAGATACTAATTACGGTATCTCAAAGAATGTGGTGATATAAAAGGAGTAATATTTTATGTGGATCATAGAAAAAATGCACAGAATCAATATTATAGCGGGCATTATTATGGGAATTATGATGTTATTAATCGTGCGTCTCGGATGGATGCAGTTAGTGAATGGGCCACAGTATAAAAAAATAGCAGAGGAAAATAGAATTCGTCAGATTACAGCACAAGCACCACGGGGGAATATCTATGATCGCAACGGGGCGCTACTGGTTAGTAATAAACCTAGCTTTGCAATTTCCATCATACCGTCAGAATATAGTAATGCTTATAATGCTACTCCTATTTTAGCTAATATTATTCAAGTTAAGCCTGAAGAAATTGAAAAAATGTTAAAAGATGGTGAAGAGTTTATTTATACTCCCATACGTCTGAAACGAGATGCTGACCCTATGGCCATTGCTAAAATTAAAGAACATAAATATTATTTACCGGGTGTGGTGGTTGAAGCGATACCAGTCAGATCTTATGTATATAAGGAACTTGCATCTCAGGTCATTGGTTTTGTTGGTAGTATTAATGAAGAAGAATATGCCAAAAGAAAAAGCCAAGGATATAATCCTAATGACTTTATTGGTAAGGATGGTTTAGAACGGGAATGGGAAGATGTACTACGTGGCGTTGATGGTGGATTACAGGTAGAAGTGAATGCAGAAGGAGAAGAAGTACAAATGATGGGCGATAAGCCAGCTAAGGCTGGTAACGGGCTAGTAGTAACCCTCGATGCTAATTTGCAAAAGACAGCAGAAGAGGCTCTGGCCAATCAAATGATTGAGAGCCAAAAGATAGGGGAACCAGCTAAAGGCGGAAGTGCCATTGTACTTGATGTTCATACAGGTGCCGTATTAGTCATGGCTAGTCATCCAAGATTTGATCCCAACGTCTTTGCCAGTGGTATTAGCAGTCTTAATTGGAATAAGCTCATCAATGATTCTGCAAATCCTCTTACGAACAAAAGCATTCAAAGTACCTATCCGCCAGGGTCAGTATTTAAAATTGTTACAACTGCCGCTGCTTTGGATTTAGGATATGTGACTGGGACAGAAGTCTTTGATGATAAAGGATTTTATTTATTGGATGGCTGGAAATTTTATGGATGGGAGCCCAAAGGTTTAGGAAAACTTACGGTTGTGGATGCCATCTGTTGGTCAAGTGATCCCGTTTTTTATGAATTAGGTCGCCGTATTGGCGTAGATCAACTCGCGAGCTATGGATTGACTTTCGGATTTGGGCAACAGACAGGAATTAAGTTACAGGGAGAGGAGAAAGGTGTTGTACCTACTGAAGATTGGAAAAAAATAACATACGGTGAGGAATGGTATCCTGGTGAAACCATTATTGCTGCCATTGGGCAAGGGTATTATCTGGTGACTCCTCTGCAACAAGCAATGTTACTTATGGCAGTGGCCAATAATGGGGTTGTATATCGTCCGATGTTAGTTGATAAAGTATTGACAACAGAAGGAAATATTCTTGAAAAGTATAATCCAGAAATCCTTCGGAAGATTTATTTAAGTGATGAAACATGGAAGATTATTAAAACAGGTTTAGTATCTGTGACGACTGAAGGTACGGCCTCGTCAATATTTAAAGGATTTAGCCCTACGGTAGCTGGTAAGACAGGATCAGCCGAAACAGGGACGGGAACTGTTCATTCTTGGTTTTCTTGTTATGCTCCAGCTGAAAATCCTGAAGTTGTGGTATCTGTACTCGTTGAGGAAGGCGGTGATGGTTCCGTATCCGCAGCACCTGTAGTACGAAAAATTTTAGAGGCTTATTTTGGTGACAAGAAAATAATCAGATAAAAGAGGAATATTACATTTGTAGTGCGAAATATGCTAATATATAAAGGATGTGGAAAATGTGTCCCTCTATCCAGTGAATCTACAAATTGATAATCGACCTTGTATTGTTGTAGGTGGTGGCAATGTTGCTGAGCGTAAAGTTCTTGCTCTTTTAGCTGCAGGAGCATGTGTTACTATACTCAGTCCTCGAGTTACCGAAGGTTTAGCAGGATTAATTCAGGAAAAAAAAGTGAGTCATGTTGACCGCAACTATGTAAAAGGTGACATAGCCGGTTTTTTTATTGTCATTTGTGCGACAGATAATGGAGTGATCAATAAACTGGTGGCAGAGGAAGCTAATAAAAATGGTGTTCTTGTCAATATCGTCGATGCACCTGAGCTCGGAAACTTTAATGTTCCCTCGCAAATCACTCGTGGTGATTTATTGATTACAATTTCTACTGGTGGTAAAAGTCCAGCTCTTGCAAGACAGTTGGGAAGGGAATTAGCTAAACAATATGGACCAGAATATGGTATATATCTTGATTTAGTATCTACAGCACGGATCAAAATGAAAGAAAAAATCCAGTCATCAAAAGAGCGAGAAGCCTTTTGGCGGCAGACGATAGATCAAGAAGCAATTCATTTATTAAAAGAAGGAAAGATAAAAGAGGCGGAGGCTAAGATTAATAATGCAATTAGTTGTTTTGGGGCTGAATCATAAGACCGCATCTGTCGATGTGCGAGAGTGTTTTACTTTTTCTGAAGATCAAATCAAAACGGCACTGAACCATCTTCATGAGTATGAAGAAATTAGTGAATGTGTACTGGTATCAACCTGTAATCGTACAGAAATGTATGCAGTTGTTGATGATGCTGAAGACGGTTTACAGGTCATGCAGGAGTTTTTGCAACGTATGTCTCAAAGCCCCATTGATATTGGAGATTTCTTTTTTTATCTGGAAGAGGATTGTATTAACCACTTATTCCGGGTATCATCAAGTCTTGATTCTCTAATTATTGGTGAAGGACAAATTCTAAGTCAAGTCAAAAAAGCATATTCTCTAGCCCGTGATGTGGGTACGACAAGCACAGTGCTGAATACCTTATTTAATCGGGCTATTGCTGTTGGTAAGAAAGTTCGTACTGAAACTCGGATCGCTCACAGTACTGTATCAGTTAGTTATGCAGCTGTTGAATTGGCGAAAAAGGTATTTGGAGATTTATCAACATCTAATGTACTGCTTCTTGGAGCGGGGCAAATGGGAGAATTGACTGCTAAACATTTGGTGGCAAATGGCGTAAAAACCGTATTTGTTTCCAATCGTAGATATGAACGGGCAGTCGAGTTGGCAGAGCAATTTCATGGCGTCGCTGTACCATTTGAAAGTTTTATGAAGAGCGCTGTAGATGCTGATATCATTATTACTTCAACGGGTGCACCTCATTATGTAATTAGAACTTGGGATGTTGCACATCTTATGCCGAAACGTCAGGGACGTCCGATTATTATTATTGATATTGCCGTACCTAGAGATGTCGAGCCTGAAGTGGCAGCCATTAATGGGGCGAGCTTATATAATATTGATGATTTAGAAGCTGTTGTCGAATCTAATGTTCGTTTGCGAGAAAAAGAAGCTCAGTTAGCTGAAAAAATTATAAAAAAAGAGTTGGAAGAACTTCTCAATAAGTTTCGTTACTTGTCCTTACGCCCCATCATGGCGAGAATGACTGACAAAGCTGAAAAAATTCGTCAACGAGAGTTTAAAAGAGCCTTGGCCAAATTAACGGATATTAACGCTGACGAACGTAAAGCGATTGAAAATATGTCAAAAATGATCATGCGTAAAATGTTACGTGATCCCATGGTCTGTATTAATAGGGTTGCTTGTAACCAGGATGAAGAATTTTATCTTGATGCAATACGTGATTTATTTAAACTTGATGCAATAGGAGAGGACAGACATCGTGAACAAAAAAAAACTTATTATCGGTACGCGAAGCAGTAAATTAGCTTTATGGCAAGCTAATTATATTGCTGAATGTATTCGGAATCAATATCCTGATCTAGAAGTTAGCTTGCGCCATATTATGACTACAGGTGATAAAATCTTAGATGTACCACTTGCTAAAATTGGTGGAAAAGGTCTATTCACAAAAGAACTTGAAAATGCTATGTTAGCTGAGGAAATCGATCTCGCGGTGCATAGCTTAAAAGATATGCCAACACAGTTACCTGAAGGTTTAGTATTAGCGGTCATTACAGAACGAGTGGATCCAGGTGATGCCCTCATTAGCCCGCAGTATCACACAATTGATAATCTTCCTCAAGGTGCTAAAGTGGGGACGTCGAGTTTGCGGCGTAAGGCTCAACTCCTTAAGTATCGGCCTGATCTTAAAATTAGCGATCTAAGAGGTAATTTAGATACAAGGCTTAAAAAAATGGATACAGAAAAATTAGATGCGATTATACTTGCTGTAGCTGGGCTTAAACGTTTAGGTTGGCAAGAGCTAATTACTCAGGTTTTACCAAATGAAATTTGTCTGCCTGCAGTTGGACAAGGAGCTTTGGCTCTTGAAGCGCGCGCTAATGATCACGAAGTACTTGCTATACTTGAATTTCTTAATCATCAAGAAACACGTTGGGCTGCAGAGGCAGAACGTGCGTATTTAGCTGAAGTTGAGGGTGGTTGTCAGATTCCCATTGGTGTTTATGCCTACGTTGAGAAGGATGTACTTAGTCTCGAAGCGACAATTTTATCCGTTGACGGTAAACGACAACTTCGCCAGACTGTGAGTGGACAGCCATCAGAAGGAATAAAACTTGGACGCGTCCTTGCGCAAGAGATGCTTGATGCTGGTGGACGAGAAATTTTACAAGAATTACAGTAAAGGATAGGAATGGAAAGTATCCTCAAGGATTCTTGTTACGAAGACTTAATTACTTGATATAACCCAATAGGAGGAGAAAATAATGAAACAAGGTATAGTTTATCTAGTAGGGGCAGGACCGGGTGATTATAAACTCATCAGTGTACGTGCTCTTGAATATATACAAATCGCAGATACAATTGTGTATGACCGTCTAGCTGATGATCGCTTGCTTGCGACGGCGCGCCCTGATGTAGAGCTTATCTATGTGGGGAAAGCTTCAAGTGATCACACGATGAGGCAAGAAGATATTAATCAACTCTTGGTGGATAAAGCGAAAGAAGGTAAAATCGTTGTAAGACTTAAAGGCGGCGATCCTTTTGTCTTTGGGCGGGGCGGCGAAGAAGCTCTACTCTTAATAGAAAATGCCATTCCATTTGAAATTGTTCCTGGGATTACTTCAGCGATTTCAGTACCTGCTTATGCGGGGATTCCAGTCACTCATCGGGGGATTGCTACTTCATTTGCAGTAGTGACGGGTCATGAAGATCCAACTAAACCTGAGTCAACCATTAAATGGTCACACTTGGCGACAGCTGTCGATACGTTAGTATTTTTAATGGGAGTTGAAAATTTACCTCATATTACAGCTAAGCTCATTGAACATGGTCGCGCTGCTGATACACCAGCAGCAGTCATTCGTTGGGGTACAAAACCTGAACAGCGTGTCCTTGTTACAACTGTGGGACAAGCTGCGGCAGCTGTAGTTGAGCAGGGATTTAAACCGCCGGCTATTTTCATTGTTGGCGAAGTTGTTAACTTGCGTGAGAAATTGGCTTGGTTCGATCAGCGATTATTATTTGGAAAAACAGCGTTGGTTACGAGAGCAAGGGAGCAAGCGAGTGCGCTGACTTCTGAATTGGAGTCATTAGGGGCGCAATGTATTGAGGCACCAGCTATCAAATTAGTACCACCAGATAGTTATGAGGAGCTTGATCAGGCAATTCATAAATTAAATACATATAACTGGCTGATTTTCACCAGTGTAAATGGGGTAGAAGCTTTCTTTGATCGTTTGCAGGAAATGAAATTTGATAGCCGAGTTCTCGGGAATGCTCGTATTGCTGCCATTGGAGCACAAACAGCAACAAAACTAAAAAATTATGGAATTTTAGCTGATATTGTACCTTTGGAGTTTAGAGCAGAAGGTATTATTGAAGCATTGGCTGGGCGCATTGAATCTGGTATGTCTATTTTGATTCCAAGGGCTTTGGTGGCTAGAGACATTCTGCCAGAAAAATTGCGGGAAATGGGTGCAACAGTTGACGTTGTACCAGTATATCAAACCTTAACAGCAGATACGGATGGAAAGGTATTAGCTGACAAACTTAAGGCTGGAGAAATTGATTTAGTCACGTTTACAAGTTCATCGACGGTAACTAATTTATTAGACTTATTAGGTTCTCAGGGTGCAGAGTTAGTACAGCTTGCTAAAGTTGCTTGTATTGGTCCTATTACTGCTGGTACTTGTCTTACACATGGTATTACTCCTGATGTCATTTCAGAAGAATATACTATCAAAGGTATGGTACAAGCTATTGTGGAAATGTATGAGGGGGAAGGCAAATGAATAACCTAATCCGTCCGCGTCGTCTGAGAATTTCAGCTGGGGTTAGAAAATTAGTTTCAGAAACAAACCTTGAAGCTAGTAATTTTGTCTATCCATTATTCGTTGTCCCGGGAAATAATGTACGTAATGAAATCTCTTCTATGCCAGGTGTATTTCACTTATCGCCTGATATGGCAGTTAAAGAAGCGGCAGATGCTTATGCGTTAGGCATACCAGCAGTTCTTGTTTTTGGGCTTCCTGAATACAAGGATGCCGAAGGTTCAAGTGCCTGGGATATGAATAGTCCAGTACAAAAAGCCATGACAATGATTAAAGCCGCATTGCCTGAAATTGTTGTAATTGGCGATGTATGTTTATGTGAATATACCAGTCATGGTCATTGTGGTATGCTTGACGGTCATGATGTAGATAATGATCCAACCTTAGAATTATTGGCGAAAGTAGCTCTTAGTCAAGCTCAGGCTGGGGCAGATATGGTAGCTCCATCCGATATGATGGATGGACGGGTACTTGCCATTCGAAATAAATTAAATGAAAATGGTTATAAAAATGTCTCCATTATGTCTTATGCGGTAAAATATGCTTCGGCTTATTATGGACCTTTCCGTGATGCAGCTGAGTGTGCACCACAATTTGGTGATCGATCTACGTATCAAATGGATCCTGCCAATCGTCGGGAAGCCATGCGTGAAGTGGAACTTGATATTGCTGAAGGTGCAGATATTATTATGGTCAAACCTGCGTTGGCTTATTTGGATATTATTCGTGACGTTCGCGATCAATTTGATTATCCAGTCGCTGCTTATAATGTGAGTGGTGAATACGCAATGGTAAAAGCAGCCGCCGCCAATGGTTGGATTGATGAAAAAAGGATGGTTCTAGAGACCTTGCTGAGCATGAAACGGGCAGGGGCTGATATCATCATTACTTATCATGCGATGGATGCGGCTCGGTGGTTAAAAGAGAAGTAAGCCAAAGAAGGAGGTAAAGCAATGACATTAAATTTAGATAAATCAACTCAAGCTTTCAATGAAGCCAAACAATATATTCCCGGCGGAGTCAATAGTCCTGTTCGTTCCTTTCGGGGTGTAGGTGGTACTCCTCCATTTATTGCGAGTGCTTCAGGAAGTTACCTGTTTGATATTGATGGTAACCAGTATATTGATTATATTGGTTCATGGGGACCTATGATTTTGGGTCATGCTCATCCGACTGTGATCGCGGCACTGACGGAAGCTATTGGCCGAGGGACTAGTTATGGTGCACCTACAACTTTGGAAACAGAGTTGTCTAAATTGGTCAATCAGGCTGTCCCTTCGATGGAGTTAGTAAGGATGGTTAATTCCGGGACAGAAGCAACCATGAGTGTGTTGCGTTTGGCGCGAGCTTATACGAAACGCAGCAAGATTGTTAAGTTTGCTGGTTGTTATCATGGACATCATGACAGCCTACTCATTAAGGCTGGTTCTGGTGCAGCTACATTAGGAGTGCCAGATAGCCCTGGAGTCCCTGAATCCATTGCTAGTGGAACGATTACCGTTGCTTATAATGACATTGAGGGATTAACACAAATCTTTAAAGAATATGGTGAAGATATCGCTGCTGTGATTATTGAACCTGTAGCAGGAAATATGGGAATGGTACTGCCGAAAGAAGGATATTTAGCAAAGGTTCGTGAAGTCACTCAACAATATGGAGCTTTGCTTGTATTTGATGAAGTCATGACTGGTTTCCGTGTTGCTTATGGTGGTGCACAATCCATATATGGAATCAAACCAGACCTTACTTGCTTGGGAAAAATTATCGGTGGTGGCCTACCAGTCGGTGCTTATGGTGGACGGCGAGATATTATGGAGATGATTTCTCCAGCAGGACCTGTTTATCAAGCAGGCACTTTAAGTGGAAATCCTCTGGCTATGACAGCAGGGATTACTACTTTGAAATTACTAATGGAAACTCCTGATTTATATGAAAAATTAGCACAAAAAGTAACAGCGTTATGCGATGGAATTCGTGCTCAAGCTGAAAAATTTGGATTTGAGCTCCAATACCACCAGCTTGGGGCTATGTTTGGTATGTTTTTTAGTGATGAACCAGTTTATGATTATGACAGCGCAAAAAAATCAGATATTGGTGCGTTTAATATTTTCTTCCATGCTATGTTAGAAAAAGGCGTATATTTGGCACCTGCCCAGTTTGAAGCTGGTTTTATCTCTGCAGCTCATTCGGATGAGGATATTGCAGCAACAATTGCAGCGAGTGCTTATGCCTTTGGTAAAGTAGCTGAGTATAAAAAGAGTAAGTAAATCTTTAAAAATACTGTGTCAAAATTTCATATCAAAAACGAACTAGTCGCTACCACATCATATGTGATAGCGACTAGTTCGTTTGCGTAATTAGAATGTATACTACTTTCTAATTAATCATCATCCCCGCGTAGGATGCTGATTAAACGAATAATCTCCCAATAAAGCCAAATGAGAGTGACCATAAGACCAAAAGCGCCAATCCATTCCATATAGGCAGGAGCACCTGAATTCGCACCACGTTCGATATTATCAAAATCTAGAATTAGGTTAAGGGCGGCTATGCCGATGACAACTAGGCTAAATACAATGCCAAACATGCCACCGCGAAGAAAAGGCAAGTGTATGCCGAAGAAGCCAAGTAGCATACTTGCCATATATACGACAAAAATACCACCAGTAGCAATTGTAAGAATGGAACGGAATTTTTCAGTGGCTTGAATTAAGCCGAATTTATAACTGACTAGCATGGATAAAGCGACGCCCATTGTTAGTGCTACAGCTTGAAATGCAATACCGCTATAGACTTGGGATAAGAGTGTTGTAACGGCACCTAAGGCAAAACCTTGAAAAATGGAATATAAGGGAACGGTAATATGACCTGTCTGAGGCTTGAAGATCACTATAAATCCAATAATAAAAGAAACGATTGTACCCATTCCTGAGAATATGGCAACTGTTTGAAAATTGTGAGTCACCATTAAATATAACCAGGTAGATAAGGCTGATAGTACAACTAAAAATAAGGAGTAGAAACTTTTTGTGATTGTACCACTGACAGTCATGGTTTGATTACCTGATAAGCCTTGAGGCCTGGTAAATAGATTATTATTAAATACGGGATTAGAATTTCTCATAATTGTCCTCCTATTTCAATGTGATCGTAATTTTTATCAATCATCCTACTTTTATTATAGCAAAAATATGTAAATATAGTTATTATTTTTTTAAGACACCTTATGAGACCTTTCTGCATACTATATTTTAGTTAAAGGAGGGGAGAATATGGAAGAGGATCGAAAGCCTAAGCATGTTCACTGTGATGGTTGTTGTAATTTGAATTTTGAGGTTATGCCTGCCAATCGGCCAGCGATGATTTCTGTGCCTTTTTGGGCTCAAGCAACGGCTGAAGGTGAAATTTGTGGTCAAGGAAACGAAGGGCATGTTCAGGTAAGTGCACAAGGTCTCGTTATTTTTGGAGTATATACCTTATTCTTCGCAACCGATAGGGGACCGTGGCCAGCAGGGCCTTTGGGAGCATCCTATACAGGAGATGGTTTTGATCCTAATCGCTTAGTCGTTAATGGTGAGGGAACATTGAGCTACTATGTTGCGCCACTAGATTTTAATCCATTGAGAGGTATTCCAACACCTAACGGTGTGGCAAAAATCATTGGAGTCACCATTAACTATCATCCGAATGGGAATACCAACGGAATGACTCCAGGGGTTGCCAATGTCGATGTATTTAATCAGCTCATTGCTCCCATGTGTTATCCGCGTATGGATTAATCATTTACATGTTAAAGAAGGCTGTTTTGATCTTTTTTATAAAATGATCAAAACAGTCTTTTCTTTTTCTTGCTTTTTGTAAATAATAAAGGATAATATAAAGTTATATGTGTATTTTACGTAACCAGAAAGTATAACACTTTCTAGGGTTCCAAGTAAGAACGACTAAGGCTTTTGCCTGCGTCTGAGGACTTGGCACAAGCCAAGTTTTCTTTATAATGTGACAAAGAGCTATGAGTAAGGAGAGACCTATGTCAGAAAAACAAAAAAAAGTATATGCGGTTCGAAAAGGACGAAAGTCAGGGCTATTTTATAGTTGGCCTATTTGCCAAGAGCAAATTAAAGGATATTCAGGGGCTGAATATAAAAGTTTTCCTACTGAAGAAGAAGCAAGAGCCTATTTGGCAGGAGGCGCGAGCATTGCTCAATTGCCAACTATTGAGACCAGTTCACCGGCACCGGACACCATGCTTGCCTATGTTGATGGCAGTTATAATCTGGCAACTCAGGAGTATTCAGCAGGTGTTGTAGTCTTATGGCAAGGTACGGAAAAGAATTTTAGCGAAAAAGCTGATGATCCGAGTCTGAAGAGCATGCGGAATGTCGCCGGAGAAATTATGGGTGCCCAAATTGCCATGAAATATGCGGTAGAGCAAAAAGTCAATGCTCTCGTGATTTATCACGATTATGAAGGTGTTGAAAAATGGTGTACCAAAGCTTGGGAAGCTAAGCAAGAAGGTACAAAAAAATATAAAGCTTATTATGAACAGATCGCGCAGCAGCTAGATATTCGTTTTGTAAAAGTAAAAGCTCATTCTGGTGATCAATATAATGAACAAGCTGATCGATTGGCAAAGGATGCGCTAGGGCTAAAATAAGGAGGAAGCATATGAATATGGATGAAATAATAAAAATGAAACCAGGACGGGATTTAGATATTAAAGTGGCTCTAGAAGTGATGGATTATATTTGGCTAAAACACTTATTGCAATTTAGTGCTGAACTTGCTGTTAAGTGGTTAGGGACGCCAGCTGATATTGAAAAATCAAGTGGTATGTACGTCCGGGTTCCAGAGAGTCAGTTTCTAGGTCTTAAGGAAAGAGAAGACTTTGCTGAGGCCGTATTACCCTTTTCTACTGATATGGTAGCCGCGGAACAAGTTTTAAAACATATGGGAAATATGGGATATGAGTGTAAGTTGGAAACTAAGATTGAAGAAGGTAATACTCTTTATTATGCTTATATTCAAAAAGCTGGTATGCCGATTGATGAAAACGTAGTTGGGTTTACCACAGCACCTGAAGCAATTGTAAAAGCTGCATTAAAGAACTTCCAGCTTGATTGAGATGAGGGGGACAGTAAACCTGTCCCTTATCCTCATTGGTCCACTAGGAATGGAGTTTATATTTGATCCTTGTAGATGGACATTTATAATAGTTAAATGAATTAATAGAACAAAACTTTTTTTAAAAGGACTATTTAAAAAAAGTATTGCTATGGTGGATAATGTGTGCTATACTCGATTTAAGATAATAAATAAAAGCAATGTTGCTTACAAGTGGATTCTATATCCCGTGTAAGTTTTTTTGTCTTTTTTAGGGAAAAATCACGAAACATATGTAAGTGAGCAATGGGGCTCATAAACGCAAAGGCGTTTATGAGCCCCATTTGCCTTTTTACAGAGGAGTAGTGAATTATATTAATAAAGGGGGACTCACAGTGTTAAAAAAGATGAAACTCAAATTAGTAGCTCTAGCCGTTGGTAGTATGCTAGTCACAGGTTTGGTAGCTGGTTGTGGCANAAGGGGGACTCACAGTGTTAAAAAAGATGAAACTCAAATTAGTAGCTCTAGCCGTTGGTAGTATGCTAGTCACAGGTTTGGTAGCTGGTTGTGGCACCAGTGCAAGTAAAGACATTAAAATTGGTGTTGTGTATGAATTAACTGGTAATACCGCTTCTTTTGGTACAGCTGCTGCAAATGGTGCAAAATTAGCATTCAAAGAAATTAATGCAAATGGTGGCGTACTTGGCAAACAGATTCAAATTGCAGTTGCTGATAACAAAGGTGAACCTTCTGAATCTTCTAATGCAATGACAAAAGTTATTTCACAAGACAAAGTTATTGCTGTAACTGGTTTTACCACAAGTTCTAACGGTATTGCAGGTTCAGCAGTCGCTGAAGCCAATAAAATTCCATTTGTTGCCGCTGCTACTACCAATCCTAAAGTAACGTTAGATGAAAACAGTGGAAAAGTAAAAAATTATAC
>NZ_JBGJZL010000026.1:0-21412 GCF_042610375.1 Pelosinus sp. sgz500959 | reverse complement strand
TAAGATGAGATCTCTCATTCGTAAGAAGTAAGACCCCTTGTAGATGACAAGGTTGATAGGCCAGGTGTGTAAGTCCAGCAATGGATTCAGCTGACTGGTACTAATAGGTCGAGGGCTTGACTTAAATTTGTTAGCACGTTGTGCTAACTCAATTAATCCTAAAATATTTTTGCTTATGTGAATCGTTGTGAAGTACGAATGATGTTAACACTAACGTGTTAACGAAGCGACTCACGAAAAACTTTTATCAAAGTTTTGGTTCGCTGCTTCTGTGGAGTTTTGAGGGAGCATACTCTTTGAGATGTTTACCTCTATAAATCCAGTGGCGATAGCTATGGGGTTCCACCTGTTCCCATACCGAACACAGTAGTTAAGCCCATATACGCTGAAAGTACTTGGCTGGAAACGGCCTGGGAGGATAAGTAGTTGCTGGTTTTATTCCTGGATAGCTCAGTTGGTAGAGCAATCGGCTGTTAACCGATCGGTCGTAGGTTCGAGTCCTACTCCAGGAGCCATTTTTTAAAAAGCACCCTTCATTTTATGAAAGGTGCTTTTTTCTTATTTTTTATCGTTTCTGAGATTGGTGAGAATGCTTCAGATGAGGTATTCTCGCCAGTCTCATTAATTAATGATTGCTGTATTTATACTATTAAGGTAAAATAGTATATGTTTGAAGACTGAAGAATATGTAAATTTAAAAAGTAAGTGAGGTGTATTCTAATGCCTTATGCAAATTATAAATATTGCCCTTTTTGCGGTGCTCATATACCTCAATATACGATGATTAAATATTGTCCATTTTGTGGCGGTAGTATTATATTAGAAAATAATACTGTTGACGAATTGCAAAAAGATGAAAAAAAGAATCTAATGAATAAAGTACCTACAGAAATTTCAATTGATAAATATGGAAAAATCAGTATGGAAAAATTAATTGACTCTGAATACTATAGCATTGTCCTAAAAGATGCTCCCAATAAACAAGATTTAGTTAGGAAATTAGAAAAAGTATTATTACGTGGTTACTTTGCCATTCGATTAGCGGTTGATAATATACCAAGTATTATTATTTATAAAGCGAAGGGGCAAGATATACCTGATTTTAGTCAAATATTTAAAGAAGAGGAAGCAAGTATTAGCATTATACAAGGAGATTTTAATCATAAACCGTCAGTAGAAGAAGTTTGTAATTTTTTTGATAAATTAAATGTAAAGACGCGACAAATTATAGAAAATATGCCAATAAATTTATGGTTAGGTGATTGTATTCAAGGTGTTTTTCCTGGTACTTATAAAGAAAATATTGAGGGCGCATTAGTTATAACAGACAAAAACATTTATTTTGTTTATAAAGAAATAGCCAGTACAAACTATCAATGGTTTGTGAAATCCTATAATTTATTATCAAAAGTAACAATGAAAAATAATTATTTAGAGTTAATCAGTGCTGATATGAGTGTAACGAATATCACTTTTGTCGATAAAGAAAATTTGTCTGATGCTTATCAATGCATTCATCGTGCTGTACAATCATATAAATATTAAAAAACAAAAAGACTTGGCCGTCAAAAACCAAGTCTTTTTATCTTATAATTTTCATTATGGAGTGTATTTATGATACAATAAATGCAAATACTTTGGCAATCATTGATTTAATTGCAATGAATTGGATAAATTACATAGAAAAATGAAAGGGATCATAATAATAAAATTTGCTGTGATATAATAATAAGATATTTTAAAAGGAGGATGTAATGGCTTTTAACGCACATATTATCGAAATACATAATATTCAACAAGCAGAGCAAGAACTTTCTAAAATAAAATGTGATAAAGTTGGCATTCATATTATGTCAAATAAGGCTCTATTTAAAATTATAAAACTGGAGAAAATTTTAAGTAAGAATGCTAACCTTCTAAAACAGACATTTTTAGCAAAAGGTGGAGAAGTTGCTGTTGCAAGAGGGACTGCAGATCTTAGCATAGAGTATACAGATGTTTTAATATGTGCTACATTAAAACAATATAAGTTGGCATTAGCACAACTTAAAGTTCAACCATGGGGCTTACCGAAAGTAGCTCAAGCGATTGAAGAAGTCTTACATATCAATGAACAATTTCCAAAACGTGAATATTCTTGGAATAACCATTCAATGTGTATTAAACCTAAGCGGACTTTAGTGATGGGGATTTTGAATCTCACACCTGATTCTTTTTCCGATGGTGGCCGATATAATACAATGGATGCTGCGTTAAGGCGTGTAGAAGAAATGATCCAAGATGGAGCTGATATCATTGATATTGGAGCTGAGTCAACACGACCTTATGGTTCTTCACAAAAAATATCAGCAGAAGAAGAACTAGAACGGTTAGCACCTTTGCTAGAAAAGGTATTGTCTGTATCGACCGTACCTGTATCAGTTGATACATATAAGGGAAGCGTAGCACGTGAAGCTCTAAAATTAGGTGCGCATATGATCAATGATGTATGGGGCTTACAGTTGGATAGTGAAATGGCCAAGGTAGTGGCTCAATATGATGTACCCGTTGTTATTATGCACAATCAAGAAGGAACTGACTATGAACGGGATATTATGTCTCATATCTGTGATTTTTTACGAACTAGCATTACGATTGGTTTAGAAGCAGGTATTGATTTAAATCGATTCATTGTTGATCCTGGTATCGGATTTGGAAAAACAATTGAACAAAATTTAACTGTTATGTCCCGATTAGAAGAATTAAAATCATTAGGTTGCCCTATTTTACTTGGAACTTCACGTAAAAGATTTATTGGTGATGTATTAAATCTTCCAGTTGAAGATCGAGTAGAAGGAACAGGTGCTACAGTATCTGTAGGGATTACAAAAGGTAGTAATATTATTAGGGTCCATGATGTGAAAGCAATGGCTCGTGTTGCAAAAATGACAGATATGATGATGAGGAGTGATGGATAATGAGTAATAAAATTTTATTGCAAAATATGATGTTCTATGGTTTTCATGGTGTTTATGAATATGAACGTGAGCAGGGACAACGATTTTATGTGGATGTTGAAATGCATGCAGATTTGAGTTTGGCAGGAAGTACTGATAATCTTCTTGATACGATTGATTATACAGCTGTTTACAGTCAAATTAAACAAGTTATGGAAAATCATCGTTTTCAATTAATTGAAGCACTAGGGGCTCATATCGCAGAGAATATTTTAAAAACAACGATAGCAACGGAAGTTGTTATAAGAATTCGAAAACCTGCAGTTGCTATACCAGGACCACTGGATTATGTTCAAGTTGAAACTCAGAGGAGAAAATAGACTCATGATTTTAATTGGTCTAGGTTCCAATATTGGTGATCGAAAGAAAAATATTCTCACAGCAATTCAAAAACTTAGTCAGCATCAAAAAATATCGCTTACTAACATATCATCTTTATATGAGACAAAACCAGTAGGTGTAACCAATCAACCTGATTTTCTAAATGGGGCTATCCACATTGATACGACGTTATCACCTCTTGAGTTACTTGAGGTTTGTTTAGATGTGGAATGTCAAATGGGAAGAGTTCGTGATCAACGTTGGGGGCCAAGGAATATTGATATTGATATTCTAGTTTATCATGATCTGATGATTCAGGATGAGGTATTAAATGTACCTCATCCTCGCTTATGTGAAAGAGCTTTTGTTCTCATACCTCTTCAAGAAATTGCAGGAGAAATAAAAGTTGATCGCGGATTAACTCCTGGAGAATTACTTAGTAGAATATGTGATAAGAGTGACGTGGTTTTGTATGAACAACTTAGTTTAGAATTACTACCATTGTAGAATAGGGAGGATCAGGCTACTTGGCGACATCATCTAAGATATTATTTATAAGTGCTCCTGTTGGCGCAGGTCATATCAAAGCTGCCCAAGCAGTCAGTTCTGCATTATGCAAAGAATCCACTCATATTGAAACGAAGATAGCAAATGTTTTTGATTTTTTTAATCCGTATATAGGAAATATTATTTTAAAGACATATCTGAAGATTTTAAAGATTTTTCCTAAACTATATGGCATGGCTTATAGTTGGGGAAATGAAAGCTACTTCGCTCTAGTAGGTCGTAAAGTGGTTAGTGCTTACTTAGCTAGCCATATGGAAAAATATATTATGGAATATAATCCAGTTGCAATTGTATGCACTCATGCTACGCCCGCAGGTCTTATTGCCCATTTAATAAAAAAAAATAAAATTAAAGTTCCGGTGATTGCAGTGGTCACTGATTTTGTTGTTCATCGATTGTGGATTTATCCTGAGATAAAAAATTATATAGTGGCAAATGAGGCGATGGCTGATTTTTTAACTCTACATGGTATAGCACAGAATTCGATAAAAGTGATAGGGATTCCCGTCGATGAAAAATTTTCTCAAATGCCTGATAAACAACTTATATTGAAAGAGCTAACATTTGATCTTCAACATAAAACCATTTTAATTATGGGTGGCGGAGCTGGAATGTTACCCATGGATGAGATTATCCTATGTTGCGAAGAGATTGATACAGAATTACAAATTATCGTTGTGGCAGGTCATAATGAAAGCATCTATCATAAACTGTCGGCTTTACAACCTAAATTACGCCAACGAGTGCAAATCTTAGGATATGTAGATAATATTAGCGAGTTGATGGCAATTTCGGACTTGATTATTTCAAAACCTGGAGGGATGACAACTGCAGAAACTCTCTGTTATGGGTTACCAATGTTAATTTATCGTCCAATCCCAGGGCAAGAAGAAGGAAATACTCATTATTTAGCAGAGTGTCAGGCGGCCTTGCGTGTTGATTCATTAGAAGAGATAAAAAAAATGATAAAAAAATTATTGATTGAAGAACCTAACATGTTGAAAAATTTACAACAAAATGCATTAGAACTCAGTCGACCAAGAGCTGCACAGGAGATTGCCGAATATATTTTTTCTAAGATGTAGATTAATACTTTTAAGTAAAAAAGACATCAATACAATGATAACTGAAAAAATCATACTATTTAATGAATATATAGTGAAAATATTTAGTAGAATAGATATATATTGACATTTTTATTGGTATGCACTATCTAGATGTGCTATAATTACCATTGTTTTATATTGCTACTTGTTGGGGATAATAGGAAATACTAATAGATTATCGAGATGGTGGAGAAACGATGGATAAAGTATATCTAGCGGCACTGCAAATGGTATCTGGTATTGGTCATGCACATTTGAAGTCCTTACTATCATTTTTTGGTAATGCCCAACAGGTTTGGCAAGCTAATCAACGAGATTTAGTTTTATGTGGATGTTTAAATGAAACAATCTGCAATAAAATACTCATACATCGAGAAAAGATTGATATCGATCAATTAGCGCGCGAATGGGAAAAAAAGGGCATTCATATTTGTTTGTTAACGGATTTAGAGTATCCTACGCTATTAATGAATACATTTAATTCTCCTTATGTACTCTATTATCGTGGTACGTTACCAATAAATGAAAATGCAATTGCTATAGTTGGAGCTCGGCATGCCACACCTTATGGTAAAAATATTGCCCATATGATGGGAGCTGAACTTGCTGAAGCTGGAATTTGGGTAGTGAGTGGTGCAGCGCGCGGTATTGATACGGCGGCTCATCAGGGGGCACTGACTAAAGGATATACAATCGCTGTACTCGGCTGCGGAGTTGATGTTTGTTATCCTCCAGAAAATAGTAAACTGCTTGCTCATATTGCAGAATGTGGTTCTGTAATTTCAGAATATCCACCAGGTACTCTAGCACATCCAGGACATTTTCCTGCCCGTAATCGAATTATTAATGGATTATCGCGTGGTGTAGTTGTTGTTGAAGCGGCTGAAAAAAGTGGTGCATTGATTACTGCAGATTTTGCATTAGAAGAAGGGCGCGATGTATTTGCAGTGCCAGGTAGTATTTTTTCAGAGTCAAGCAAAGGTACACATCGACTAATAAAGCAAGGGGCTAAATTAACGGATTGTACTGCAGATATTTTAGAAGAGTATCCTACTGGATTTGGTACACGTAAAGGAGCTGCTTTAGAATTAAGTGCAGACGAAGAAACTATTTATGGAATTCTTGCCTGTGATATTCCACTTGGAATTGAAGAAATTATAATGAAAGCTACATTAAATCCAGCAACAGTTACATATATATTATTACAGCTCGAATTACGTGGGTTAGCGATAGAGCATAGTGGAAAGCGTTATTTGCGTATCGCTAAGGAGGGAATTAAGTGAGTAAAGCATTAGTTATCGTTGAGTCACCAGCTAAAGCAAAGACAATTGAGAAATTTTTGGGTAAAAATTATATAGTAAGAGCTTCGATGGGACATTTACGAGATTTGCCTAAAAGTCAATTTGGTGTTGACGTTGACAAGGATTTTACGCCTAAATATATTAATATAAGGGGTAAAGGCGATATTATAAAAAGTCTTAAAAGTGCAGCCAAAGCAGTTGATAAAGTCTATCTCGCATCTGACCCGGATCGTGAAGGAGAAGCAATTGCTTGGCATTTAGCTCATATTTTAAATATACCAGAAGATCAAGCCTGTCGAATTGAGTTTAATGAAATTACTAAATCAACAATTCAGAATGCTGTAAAACATCCTAGACCGATTGATATTGAACGAGTTGATGCTCAACAAGCGAGACGTTTGTTAGATCGAATGGTGGGCTATCAATTGAGTCCTTTATTATGGCGCAAAGTTCGTAAAGGTCTGAGTGCCGGACGTGTTCAATCAGTAGCAGTCAGAATTATTTGTGATCGAGAAAAAGAAATTAAAGCTTTTATTTCAGAAGAGTATTGGTCAATAACGGCAAAAATGCGTGAGAAACCAAAATCAGTATTATTTGAAGCACAACTCACATTAATTGATGGTAAAAAAGCTAAAGTTGAGGATGAAAGTCAAGCAGAAAAGATTAAAGCGGAATTAGAACAGGCTGAATTTACAGTTGTTGATGTAAAACGCCGGGAACGTAAGCGGAATCCTGCAGCTCCATTTACTACAAGTAGTTTACAGCAAGAGGCAGTACGTAAGCTTGGTTTTACTTCACGTAAAACGATGATGATTGCTCAACAATTATATGAAGGCTTAGAACTTGGCAGTTTAGGTCATGTAGGACTCATTACATATATGCGTACTGATTCTGTCCGTCTTGCTGAATCAGCACAACAAGATATCCGTAAGTACGTTGAACTTAAATATGGCCAAAGTTATTTACCTGAAAAAAGTCCGGTCTATTTGAATAAAAAATCGCAAGATGCTCATGAAGCTATACGTCCAAGTAATTTTGAATTGCCTCCTGATCGATTGGTAAAGTATCTTTCAAAAGAACAGCTACGATTATATACTCTCATTTGGGAACGAACTATTGCTAGTCAAATGACAGCTGCTATTTATGATACATTGACAATTGATATTACTGCGAGTCACTTTGGTTTAAGAGCTAATGGTTCGACAGTGAAATTTCCTGGCTTTATGGCAGTATATATTGAAAGTAAAGATGATGAAGAAAAGGAGAAAGATATTACATTACCAGCACTCACTGTTGGTCAGATTTTGAATTTAGATAAAATTATCCCCAAACAGCATTTTACAGAACCACCACCGCGTTATACAGAGGCAACATTGGTAAAAGTACTAGAGGAAAAAGGGATTGGTCGCCCGAGTACCTATGCACCAATTATTGAAACCATTTTAGCAAGAGGTTATGTAGTACGTGTTGATAAGAAATTCGAACCGACGGAACTTGGTTTTGTTGTGCTGGATTTGTTAAAACAATATTTTAAAACGATTATTGATGTTGAATTTACTGCAAATATGGAAAATAATTTGGATGAAATTGCAGAGGGTAAAGGTTCGCGGGTTGAATTATTACGAGATTTTTATACCTGGTTTGCTGTTGATTTGGCCCATGCAGAAGAAGAAATTGGTCATGTTGAACTGCCTGTTGAAATATCTGATGTACAGTGTGAAAATTGTGGGAAATATATGGTCGTGAAACATGGTCGTTATGGCGACTTCTTAGCTTGCCCAGGTTTTCCTGAGTGTCGTAACACAAAGGCCATTTTAAAAGAAACAGGAGTATCATGTTCTAAGTGCTCTGGTAATATTGTTGAGCGAAAAACGAAACGTGGTAAAATATTTTATGGGTGTCAAAATTATCCTACGTGTGATTTTATGACATGGGATATGCCATTAAAAGAAAATTGCCAAACTTGTGGTGCATTTATGCTAAAACATAATTTGAAAAATGGTCAATCGAACACTTTATGCAGTAATGAAGCCTGTACTACACGCCCAGTTATTGCGGAAAAAAAGGTTGCCAATGTCGTAAAAAAAGCAAAAACTGCAACTAAGGCTAAGACAAAAGTAAAAGGAACTGTTGCCACGAAAAAGAAAGAAAAAACAAAGTCAGAATAAGATAATAATCGGAGGAAATAAAGTGTCTAAAGTAACTATTATTGGAGCAGGATTAGCTGGTAGTGAAGCTGCATGGCAAGTCGCAGAGGCCGGTTTTGATGTTGAATTATATGAGATGAGACCTCACACGATGCCTCCGGCGCATCACACTGATCAATTTGCAGAATTGGTTTGTAGTAATTCTTTACGTGGTGCTGCAGTTGAAAATGCGGTAGGATTGCTAAAAGAGGAAATGCGCAGACTCAATTCATTAATCATCAAAGCTGCAGATGCTACAAAAGTTCCCGCAGGTGGAGCACTTGCTGTAGATCGAGAGGCTTTTAGCAAATATGTAACAGATACTCTTAAAAAACATCCTCGAGTGAAAATTGTTAACCAAGAGGTAAAGGAAATCCCAGAGAACGCACCGCTTATTATTGCGAGTGGACCTTTGACATCTCCTAACTTATCAGAAGCAATTGGGCAGATGACTGGTCGCCAATATCTTTATTTCTATGATGCAGCTGCACCAATTATCGTTGGTGAATCTCTTGATATGGAAAAAGTATATCGGGCTTCTCGTTATGGGAAAGGTGATGATGATTATTTAAATTGTCCTATGAGTAAAGAAGAATATACAACGTTTTGGAATGAATTAACGAGTGCAGAAACAGTACCTGTTAAAAATTTTGAAAAACCTATATTTTTTGAAGGTTGTATGCCCGTCGAAGAAATGGCGAGTCGAGGTATTGACACTTTACGTTTTGGTCCTCTAAAACCAGTGGGCTTAGAACATCCTATTACGGGTGCAAGACCATATGCAGTGATACAATTGCGTCAAGATAATTTTGCGGGAACCTTATATAATATTGTGGGATTTCAGACACATTTGAAATGGCCAGAGCAAGAACGAGTTTTCCGACTCATTCCAGGTCTTGAAAAAGCAGAGTTTGTTCGGTTAGGTGTGATGCACCGTAATACTTTCATTAATTCACCTCAATTATTACGATCTACATTGCAAATGACGGATAAACCCAATGTGTTTTTTGCAGGACAAATCACAGGAGTTGAAGGATATGTTGAATCAGCTGCTTCAGGACTTGTAGCAGGAATTAATGCAAGTCGACTTTTAGCAGAGCGTGAACTAGTCGTATTTCCTAGAGAAACCGCACATGGCGCTTTGTGTCAATACATTACCAATACAGATGCTAAGCATTTCCAACCGATGAATATAAATTTTGGACTATTACCACCACTCGAAGAACGAATTAAAGATAAAAAAGTAAAGAATGGCTTGATTGCTGAACGAGCTTTACTTGCATTAGAAAATTTCAGAGAAAAATTGGATAATAATCTTGCGTAATTTATGATATTATGCTACTATGAATTAATCGAGATAGTCGCATATTTCGACATAAAAGTATAGTTTGCCTTGTACGTGATATTATGAAACGCCTCACAGCACTCCGTAATGAATTAACTGGCAGATGTTACACGATTAATTTGCTGAATTACAGGGTGTTCGTGAGGTAATTTTTGATTCGATGAATAAGGAAAAAGTAAGGAACCTGTAGCATTATAGCGATATCCCTAAGGGAGCAGGAGGTGGTCTTATGTTTCATGCCACGACGATTATTGCTGTAAAGCATCAAGGGAAAACAGCAATTGCGGGTGATGGGCAAGTCACTTTTGGTGGTAATACTGTTATGAAACATAATGCTAAAAAAGTTCGCCGCTTATATCATGGGAAAGTGTTAGCCGGATTCGCCGGGTCAGTAGCTGATGCATTTACATTATTTAGTAAATTTGAATCTAAGTTAGAAGAGTTTAATGGAAACTTAATGCGTGCAGCAGTCGAATTAGCCAAAGAATGGCGTATGGATAGAGTATTACGGCGATTAGAAGCATTACTTATTGTTACAGATGATCAACATATGTTGATTATATCAGGGAATGGTGAGGTTATAGAACCCGATGACGGCGTTACGGCAATTGGTTCAGGTGGTTCATATGCCTTAGCAGCTGCACGGGCTCTGCTACAACATTCTACTTTGTCTGCCTCCGAAATTGTTAAAGAAGCACTCCAAATTGCATCAACTATTTGTGTTTATACAAATGATCATATTACAGTTGAGGAGCTATAAAAAGGAGTGGTGATATTGACTGAAATGACACCTAGACAAATTGTGGTGGAATTAGACAAATATATTGTAGGACAAAAGCAAGCGAAAAAATCAGTCGCTATAGCACTTCGTAATCGCTGGCGTAGTAAGCAACTAGCTACTGTTTTAAAAGATGAAATAATTCCGAAGAATATATTGATGATTGGTCCAACTGGTGTAGGTAAAACAGAAATTGCGAGGCGTTTGGCTAAGTTAGTGAATGCGCCCTTTGTAAAAGTAGAAGCAACTAAATTCACTGAAGTTGGATATGTAGGGCGCGATGTTGAATCCATGATTCGTGATTTAATAGAAATTGCCATTCGTATGGTAAAACAAGAAAAATTATTTGAAGTAAGTGATAAGGCAACCCGATTTGCTACAGAACGCATTTTAGAATTTTTCTTACCATCAGTAAAAAAACAACCTGTGCGCAATCCTTTTGAGATATTATTTGGTGACGCAAGGGTGGCTAATGAGGCAGAAAAAAATATTTTGCCTGAAAAAGTGGAATTTACTGATAGCGACCATGAGTATTGGCAAAAACGTTTAGCGAATGGTGAATTGGAAAATGAATTTATTGAAATAATAGTAGAAGACAATAGCAATCCCATGATGGCGGCTTTTTCAGGAACAGGAATTGAAGAAATGGGAATTAATATTCAAGATATACTAGGTGGTTTATTGCCTAAAAAACAGAGCAAACGTAAAGTTACGGTGGCAAATGCTCGCAAGATATTTATCCAAGAAGAAGCTCAAAAGCTTATTGATATGGATGAAGTGATTATTGCCGCTCTTGATTTGGCTGAAAATTCTGGAATTATTTTCCTGGACGAAATTGATAAGATTGTTGGAAGAGGACATTCTTCAGGACCAGATGTATCACGCGAAGGAGTGCAACGTGATATTTTGCCGATCGTTGAAGGTTCCACAGTCGTAACAAAGTATGGATCTCTTAAGACTGATCATATTTTATTTATGGCAGCAGGAGCTTTTCACACTGCGAAACCATCAGAGTTAATTCCTGAATTGCAAGGACGATTTCCAATCCGCGTTGAACTAACCAGTTTATCGAAAGAAGACTTTAAAGAAATATTAACTGAACCAGCTAATGCATTAATTAAACAATATATTAGTTTGCTAGGAACTGAAAACATAAAAATTGAATTTGCAGATGATGCAATTGATGAAATAGCTGAGATTGCTTTTAAAGTAAATGCACAAACTGAGAATATCGGTGCTAGGCGTTTACATACAGTAATGGAAAAACTATTAGAAGATTTGGCGTTTGAAGCTCCTGACATGCTAGAGACAATCATTGTTATTGATAAGGAATATGTTAATGCAAAATTAGCTCACATTGTAGTAAACCAAGATTTGAGTCATTTTATTTTATAATATAGGTTATGAGATAACCTAATGAAAGGTAGGAGAATTTGTTATGATATCATTGTTAGAACGTACTCGTAAAATTAATAAATTGCTGCAAAAATCCGAAAAAGTGGAATATAATGAAATATCCACTTTGCTTAGTACTGTGATGAGTGCTAATATATATATTGTTGGTAAAGATGGTAAGTTATTTGGTTATGCCTTAGTCGATAACTTTGAATGTGATTTAATGCGTGATAAGGTTTTGTTGCAAGGTCAATTTCCTGAACGCTATGTAGATTGGTTGCTTAGAATTAATGAAACTTCACCAAATTTAAGTCTCGAAGGTGGAATGTGTTCATTTAGTGAAGGAACTCAGTGTTTGTTTAATGATAAATTTACTACTATTGTTCCGATTCATGGTGTTGGTGAACGAATTGGTACTTTGATTGTAGCGAAGTTTCATTCAGAATTTAGTGCTGACGATCTTATATTAGCAGAATATGGAGCTACTGTTGTTGGAATGGAAATTCTAAGAGATCGTAGTGGGAAAATCGAAGAAGAAGCTCGCAAAAAAGCAACAGTGCAAGTTGCTCTCGGTACTCTTTCTTATTCGGAGCTTGAAGCTGTAATCCATATTTTAAATGAATTGGATGGTAGTGAAGGTTTATTGGTAGCGAGTAAGATAGCTGATCGTGTGGGTATTACCCGTTCTGTTATCGTTAATGCATTACGCAAGTTTGAAAGTGCTGGTGTAATTGAATCTAAATCCCTAGGAATGAAGGGAACGTACATTAAAGTGTTAAATGATATATTATTTGACGAATTAAAGAAATTGAAAAAATAACATATAAATGAAGAAAACTGAATTATGCTAAGTTATAACTTAGTATAATTCACGATTGTTCGGGAAAAAGTTATGCATTTGATTCCGCAAAGAAGACCAATGAACCCCATTGTGGTTGATTGGTCTTTTTTATGTTATGAAACCTAGAAAAAAGTAGACTTTTGTCCTGGTTTCTCNTAATTCACGATTGTTCGGGAAAAAGTTATGCATTTGATTCCGCAAAGAAGACCAATGAACCCCATTGTGGTTGATTGGTCTTTTTTATGTTATGAAACCTAGAAAAAAGTAGACTTTTGTCCTGGTTTCTCAAAAAATGTAAAAATAAAGGTTTAATACTTATTTTGAGAAAGGAATTTTTGGATTTACGTAGAATTGGTAATATGAAAATGTATATTTATGTGGAAAAATGTAAAATGTTTAGATACAATATGTAATTAGGGGAGGACTCTAGTGTTAAATTCAATTTTATCATCACCACGCGTTGCTGTATTAGAACAAGCACTGTCAGCGTCTTCACTTCGGCAGAAAGTGATTAGCAATAATATTGCTAATGTAAATACACCAGGATACAAAAAAAGTGAAGTATCATTTGAAGATATGCTGCAAAATGCTATTGGGGGGGATAAACTCCCAATGGTAAAAACAAATGAACGGCATCTAGGAATGGGAAAAGATAGTATCCCGAATCCTCAAATTAATACTATGAGCAATACTTCTATTCGAACTGATGGAAATAATGTAGATATTGATGTAGAAATGGCTGATTTGGCCAAGAATAGCATTTATTACAATGCGGTCGTGCAACAAATAAGTAACTATTTTTCAGGAATTAAGTCGGCGATAAAAGAGGGGAGATAATTTTTATGGGAATGTTCAGTTCTATTGACTCTGCAGCATCAGGCTTAACTGCTGAACGACTTAGGATGGATGTAATTTCAAATAATATTGCGAATGTGAATACGACTCGTACTGCCGAAGGTGGAGCTTACCGTCGACAGATGGTTACGTTTGCGCCACGGGGGAATGAGGCTAGCTTTGCTCAAGTTCTATCTGAAAACCTAAATGCGGGTAGTGGCGTCAGGGTTACAGGGATAACTAAAGATAATTCACCGACACGTAAGATTTATGATCCAGCGCATCCAGATGCTAATAAAGAAGGTTATGTAGAAATGCCTAATGTGAATATTGTAAGTGAAATGGTGGATATGATTGGTGCAACAAGAGCTTATGAAGCAAATGTTACTGTTTTAAATGCTGCGAAAAGCATGGCATTAAAAGCATTAGAAATTGGGAAATAGCAGGAGGATTAAATAATGCGTGTTGAAGGGCTTAAACTGACGCCTGTCAGTTCTGCAGGAATTGAGCAGAACGCATCTGAGGTTGCAAGTGGGAGTAAAAATTTTGGTGAATTTTTGACTGAGGCCCTTGGTGAAGTGAATCAATTGCAAAATGATTCAGCAAAAGCGTCTTTTGATTTAGCTGCAGGTAAACTTCAAGATGTTTCGCAAGTTACGATTGCTGCTGAAAAGGCTAATATAGCCATACAGCTGACGATGCAGGTTCGTAATAAAATGATTGATGCATATCAAGAAGTTATGCGTATGCAGGTGTAATGGAATGATACTTTTGTCAATTTGAAAGGGTGGAGACGATGGCAGATTGGAAAGAACAGTCTCTGCGCTTATGGCAAAACTTAGGGAAAAGAGAAAAATACATGATTCTCGGTTCGGCCATACTTATAGTTACTGTTGTATTAGCGTGGAGTTTTTGGTGGGGGGGGCGTCCAGATCTTGTACCTCTATTTACCGATTTGGAAGCCAAGGATGCTGGTGAAATCGTAGGGAAATTGAAGGAAATGAAAGTAAACCATGAGATTGGTGCAAATGGCACTGCTATTATGGTTCAGTCAAAAGATGTATATCGAGTTAGGCTAGAGTTAGCAAGTCAAGGATTGCCACGTGGCAATAAAGGGTTTGAAATATTTGAGCAAAGTAAGTTTGGTGCAACAGAATTCCAAAATAAAGTCAATTTAGTTCAAGCCTTACAAGGAGAGTTAGCACGTACAATTGAACAAATGCCTGAGGTGGAAAAAGCAAGAGTACATATCGTGCTGTCGGAGGATAGTTTATATAAGAAAAATGAAAAACCGGCGACGGCTTCGATTATGCTGAAGCTCAGACCATCTTCTCAGTTATCTCGGGAACAGATAAAGGGTGTTGTAAATTTAGTGGCTCATAGTATTCAAGGCCTGAAACCAGAGAATGTAACCGTGATCGACCAAATGGCACGTGTTCTTAACGATCAAAACGATGGAAATGGTCTTGCTGGTGCTGCTACATTGACGCAAATTGAAATGACTAAAAAAGTGCAAGAAGATTTGCAAAAAAACGTACAATCTCTCTTAGAACAGGTCTTAGGACCGAATAAAGCTGCAGCACGCGTGAATGTAGAACTTAGTTTTGACCAACGTACTGTGGATCGGCAAGTTTTTGAACCAGTGGTTGATGATAAAGGTATTATACGAAGTTCTCAAGATCTTAATGAAACGTTTAAAGGGTCTGCACCAGCTGCTGGTGGCGTTCCAGGTACAACGTCTAATATACCTGGTTATGTTACGAATGGTGCATCTCAACAATCGAATTACGAGAAAAAAGAAGTAACACGCAATTATGAAATAAATGAAACTAAAGAAAAAGTAATCGCTACACCAGGCTCTGTCAAACGATTGACTGTAGCAGTACTTGTTGATTCGAGTATCAATAAAGTACAACAGGATAGTATTTCGAAAATAGTGGCGTCGTCAATCGGTGTTAATATCGCTCGTGGTGATACTGTTTCCGTAGAAAGTATTGCCTTTAATACTGAAGCGGCTGATCGACAACGTAAAGAAGAACAAGATTATGAAAGTCAACAAAAACAAGCTTTATGGTTGAAAATCGCCTTAGCAGTCTTAGCTGTTTTGGGAATTATCTATGCAATTCGTATGTTTACTCGACGGAAAGAACCTGATGCAGACCCTAATATAGAACTATTAGCTGGCGAGGCAGAAGAATTGGAAGAAATGGATAATGATGGAAGAGAATTAACGCCTCAAGAAAAATTAAGAGAAGAACAACGCCAAGAAATTGAAAAAATGGCAAAATCTAAACCAGAAGATGTTGCACAATTAATTAAAGTTTGGTTATCTGAAGAGTAGAGTGGGGGTGAGTAAGTGTATCAAACGAATGAAATGACGAATAAACAAAAAGCAGCAATTCTATTAATAGCTCTTGGGCCTGATGTCTCATCACAAATTTTTAAATATTTGCGTGAAGATGAAATTGATAAACTGACTCTTGAAATCGCCAATCAGCGTAAAGTCCCCCAAGATCAGAAAGATAAAATTTTAAATGAATTTCATCAAATGCTGATGGCTAAAGATTATATCTCCTCAGGTGGACTCGATTATGCGCGTGAAATATTGGAAAAAGCATTAGGTTCAGAAAAGGCAGTTGCTATTATTAATCGCTTGACTGCTAATTTACAAATCAGACCTTTTGATTTTGCACGTAAAACTGACCCGTCTCAATTGTTGAATTTTATTCAAAATGAGCATCCACAAACCATTGCCTTGATTATGTCTTATTTACAACCAGAACAATCCGGAGTTATTCTATCTTCGCTACCACCTGACCGTCAAGTTGATGTTGCAAAACGGATTGCAACAATGGATCGGACTTCACCGGATGTTCTTAAAGATGTTGAACGTATTTTAGAACGTAAATTATCCTCACTGGTTACGCAGGATTTTACAACTGCTGGCGGGGTAGACTCAATTGTTGAAGTTCTAAATCGTGTTGACCGTACAACAGAAAGAACGATTATTGAGAATTTGGAAATTCAAGATCCGGAATTGGCTGAAGAAATTAAACGTCGTATGTTTGTCTTCGAAGATATTGTTCTCTTGGATGATCGGTCACTGCAATTGGTATTACGTGAAATTGACAGTAAAGATTTGGGATTGGCTCTTAAAGCTTCGTCAAATGAAGTTGGCGAAAAAATCTATAAAAATATGTCTAAACGTGCAGCAGATATGTTGCGTGAAGAAATTGAATATATGGGGCCCGTACGTATTCGTGATGTAGAGGAAGCACAACAGAAAATCGTTAATGTGATTCGTCGCCTTGAAGAATCAGGAGAGATCGTTGTAGCGCGTGGTAAAGGGGACGAACTCATTGTCTAAGATTATAAAATTTGTCTCCATGCAACAGGCGCCTGTGGTCATTGATCATGCTTTTGTAACTGAATCTGATCCTGATCCTGCCGATACTTCCATTGTTGACGAATTATTGAATTCAGCAAACGATGAAGTAGCAACGATCATTGCTGAGGCGAACATGACGGCCGAAAAATGTTTGCGTGAGGCGAATCAAGAAGTAGCAGTCATTAAACAAAAAGCCTATGAAGAGGCCTATCAGCAAGGTCATAACGAAGGTCAACAACAAGGTTATCAAGAGGGGCTTGCACAAGGTCGACAGGCAGGACATGATGAAATGCAACTGCAGATTGATGAGGCAATTGCGAAAACACAACAAATGTTGCTGGCGACTGAACAAGATGCTAGGAATATGATGAAAGATGCTGAGAGACAGATTGTTGATATTGCATTAACAATTGCAAGGAAAATATTGGCATATGAAATTGCTGAAAATCCGATGGTTGTGTTGCCGCTAGTCAAAGCGGCTTTAGAAAAAGTAAGTGATCAAGAAGAGGTTGTTATTCGTGTGAGCAATGATGATTTTGATTCTGTACTCTTGGCTAAACGAGATTTGCAAAATATGGTTGGCCGTGAGCATGCGTTAAAGATAACGCCAGATCGTACAATTCCAAGCGGTAGCTGTGTTATTGATACTTCTTATGGAATGGTTGACGCACGTGTTGATACTCAGTTCGAAACAATAAAAAAAGTTTTACAGGATCTAGCGCAATGAAGAAGTTTGATGCAGAAAAATATCTCAATGGAATTAGTCATATTGAATCTATAAAAATAGTTGGTAAAATTACACAAATTGTGGGACTTGTTATTGAATCACAAGGTCCGAGTGTTAATTTGGGAGATTTATGTTATATTTGTCCTCGATATGAAGGAGTACCTATTCCAGCTGAAGTTGTTGGTTTTCGACAAAATAGGGTATTATTGATGCCTATTGGTGAAATGCAAGGGATTGGACCTGGTTGTGAAGTCGTTTCCGCTCATCAAACACTCAAAGTAAATGTAGGTACTCATCTTTTAGGACGTATCTTAGATGGTTTAGGCAATCCAATTGATGGGAAGGAAGCCCTTCCTGCTAATGAAGAATATCCTTTGCATGAAATTCCACCTCATCCCTTAGCACGATTGCGTATTGAAGAGAAGTTATCGGTAGGTGTAAGAGCTATTGATGGTCTCATTACTTTAGGACGTGGTCAACGTGTTGGTATTATGGCCGGTAGTGGTGTTGGTAAGAGTACGTTATTGGGTATGATTGCTCGTAACACAGAGGCAGATATTAATGTAATTGCTCTTATTGGTGAACGGGGACGAGAAGTCAGAGAATTTATCGAACGAGATTTAGGTGAAGAAGGGCTGAAACGTTCTGTTGTCGTGGTCGCAACTTCTGATCAACCAGCTTTGGTTCGCATTAAAGGGGCAATGACGGCTACTGCAATTGCTGAGTATTTTCGTGATCAAGGTTTAAATGTTGTATTGATGATGGATTCAGTAACTCGATTTGCCATGGCCCAACGTGAGGTTGGATTGACAATTGGTGAACCACCGGCTACACGTGGTTATACGCCGTCAGTTTTTGCTATGTTACCAAAGCTTTTGGAACGTTCAGGTACAGGTGAGATTGGTTCAATTACTGGTATTTATACTGTCTTAGTTGATGGTGATGATATGAACGAGCCAATTGCTGATGCTGTACGCAGCATTTTAGATGGACATATTGTCTTGTCGCGTAGTATTGCTGCTCAAAATCATTATCCTGCAATTGATGTATTAGCAAGTGTAAGTAGGGTAATGACTGAAATTGCAGAAAAACCTCATAATAGTGCTGCTCAACAAATGCGCTCGATTATGGCGACTTACCGTGAAGCTGAAGATTTAATCAACATCGGTGCATATTCAACAGGAAATAATCCCCGTATCGATTTGGCTATTGCTAAAATTGATGCTGTGAAGGCTTTCTTGCAGCAAGATGTATCGGAGAAAATGACAATTAATGAGACGATTTCTAGGTTGTTGACATTGATTTCTTAATATGAATTTTTAAGAGGTAGACAAGATGAAACCCTTCCGTTTTCGACTCGAAACATTGCTGGAATTTCGAAAGACGCAAAAAGAACAAGCACAGATTGATTTTTTGCAATCAACGAATCAATTGCGTATTGAAAAAGACTTATTAGTGCAGTTAGAAAGTCAGTTAATCGATCGTATTACATTGTTTCATAATCGTCAACAGGAGACTTTATCGATTGAAATATTTAAGTCTTTTCGACATTATTTCGATAAAATCAGTGAAGATGTTAATGTACAAAAACAGCGTATTGTAAAGGCTGAAGAGCATCGTCAAGAATGTTTACGAAGTCTTGCAGAAGCTGAAAAAAATTATAAAATTGTCGACAAATTTCGTGAAAAAAAGTTTCAACATTATCAGATTGAGGCAATGAATGAAGAACAGAAACTTCTAGATGAAATTGGTTTGCAAATTTATACAAGAGATAAGTAGGTGAGTATATGCAAGCTATTAGTAGAGTCTTAGATCGTATCAATTCAATTGAGCAGCGGTTTGGAAATGTGCCTAATTCTGTAACTGATTTTTCTACTGTACTGGCGACTGCAGAAAAAAATACCAGTATAAGTGGGCAAAATAACAGTACGACTAACCAACAAAAAAACTCAGATAACATAAGTAACATTATTGAATTTACAGCTAAAAAGTATGGGGTTGATGCGAAGTTGGTCATGGCTGTGGCTAAAGTTGAATCAGGTTTATCCCCTGATGTTGTATCAACAGCTGGAGCAGTCGGAGTGATGCAGTTGATGCCAGAGACTGCTCAAGGACTTGGTGTTCGTAATAGTAAAGACCCTCGAGAGAATATTGATGGTGGTGTACGTTATTTAAAGCAATTGATGACTACTTTTGATGGCGATGTTACGAAAGTGGTAGCTGCTTATAATGCAGGGCCGCAAGCAGTGCAAAAATATAATGGTGTTCCTCCTTATTCGGAAACGAAGGATTATGTAGCGAAAGTTATGGCGCAGTATAAGTAGGAATGGTATATTTAGAGTCCTCAAAGGTAGGTAAAATGTATGGCTGATAAAATTAAAAATAATACTAAAACTAAAAAAAATGATGCAGAATCAGAAAAAGTAGAAAAACCTAAAAAAAAATCAGGTCGTATATTAAAAGTTATATTAATTTTAATTATCTTATTAATACTTGCCGCTACAGGTTTTGCTGCAGGAATTTATTTAAAATTTATTAATGTGCAAGACTTGGTGGAAAAGTGGAAACTTGATCAATATCCTGTAATTGGTCAATATTTTTCTCAACCAAAAACAAATTTTGAACCTGTTGAAGTTGAATCACAAAATCCTTTAACAGTACCTCAAAATCTGGTTGTACCTACAGTCGCTAATCCAGTGCTTCAGCCTGAAGAAGTAGTACCAGAAAAAAAGAAAATTGATGATACGGAATTGCAAAAGCAGGCTAAAATAAAACAGCAAGAAGAAGCAAAACGTATCTCCAAATTATCCAGATTATATGGCACTATGAAACCTGATGAGGCAGCAGCTATTTTAAACCAAATGGATGATGAGACCGTTTTGGTTATTTTGAGTAAAATGGAAGATGAACAAGTTGCAAAGATTTTAGCATTATTTGATGCGAAGAGAGCTGCTATTCTCTCTCAAAGTATGTTAAGAGGAAATAATACTAATTAGCCTTGTGGAGTGAAAGGAGGTGAAAATATGGCCATCGTGTTAAATCTAGTACCTGTTGAACCAAAACAAAACGTTATGTCTCAAAATGTAAATACTAAAGTTATGTTTAAAACTGACAAGTCAGGAACAGGATTTGCTAAAACTTTGAATGTCGAAACCGAAAAAAATGAAACAACGGCTGATTTAGAAGAGGAAAATAATGATAACGATCAATTATTAACGGCTATGGCAAACATGGTATTGCCCATGGATGTTAATTTACCACAAATGAATCAAAGTAATGCAAGCTGTAATGGCAGTCTATTGAGTGATGAACCGAAAATTGTGGGTGAAGTGCAGAGTATTGTTCAGCCCCAATTGACGAATATATTAGCCAATGTTGCACAATCTCAGTTAAAGGATGTAGTGTCGGTTGGAGTGCAATCTCAATTGAACAATGTGATACAAAATGTAGTGCAGCCTCAATTGAACAATATCGTACCAAACGTAGCGCAATCTAAATTAAACAATGTCATACCGAATGTAGCGCAATCTAAAATGGACAATGTCATACCGAATGTAGTGCAACCTCAATTGGGCAATGTCATACCGAATGTAGCGCAATCTAAAATGGACAATGTCATACCGAATG
>NZ_JBGJZL010000025.1:0-22153 GCF_042610375.1 Pelosinus sp. sgz500959 | reverse complement strand
TAAGATGAGATCTCTCATTCGTAAGAAGTAAGACCCCTTGTAGATGACAAGGTTGATAGGCCAGGTGTGTAAGTCCAGCAATGGATTCAGCTGACTGGTACTAATAGGTCGAGGGCTTGACTTAAGTAGCGAACCAAAGGTTCGCGAGCAGAGCGAGTGAAAAGCTTTGTGTGAGTCACTTAGTTAGCACCACAGTGCTAACATCAAATGTCTTGAACACTTTTCATTAGCGATAATTAATCCTAAAATTGATCTTTCTTCTGTGAAGTTTTGAGAGAGCATAGCAATATGTTTATCTCTAAAAACTTTAATCCGGTGACGATAGCTAAGGGGCCCCACCTGTTCCCATACCGAACACAGTAGTTAAGCCCTTATACGCCGAAAGTACTTGGTTGGAAACGACCTGGGAGGATAGNAGCAATGGATTCAGCTGACTGGTACTAATAGGTCGAGGGCTTGACTTAATCCGCTAACACTTTGTGTTAGCACATGAATTAATCCTAAAATACAATCTTTCTTCTGTGAAGTTTTGAAGGAACATAGTAATATGTACTTCTAAAATCCAGTGGCGATAGCTATGGGGTCCCACCTGTTCCCATACCGAACACAGTAGTTAAGCCCATATACGCTGAAAGTACTTGGCTGGAAACGGCCTGGGAGGATAANGCAGGAGTAACGACGCAGATGGGGTATCATCGCCGATCGAAGTACCGAACACAGTAGTTAAGCCCATACGCCGAAAGTACTTGGTTGGAAACGACCTGGGAGGATAGGTAGTTGCTGGTTTTATTCCCTGATAGCTCAGCTGGTAGAGCAATCGGCTGTTAACCGATCGGTCGTAGGTTCGAGTCCTACTTAGGGAGCCATTTTTAAAAGATACCGTTTATTATAGACGGTATCTTTTTTAATTTCTCGTCGTGCCTGAGATTGGTGAGGATGCTCCAGATGCTAGGCACGACGAGCACGTGAACTGAGCAGTACTGGAGTACGCGAAGTGAGCGCGCGCAGGAGTAACGACGCAGATGGGGTATCATCGCCGATCGAAGTACCGAACACAGTAGTTAAGCCCATACGCCGAAAGTACTTGGTTGGAAACGACCTGGGAGGATAGGTAGTTGCTGGTTTTATTCCCTGATAGCTCAGCTGGTAGAGCAATCGGCTGTTAACCGATCGGTCGTAGGTTCGAGTCCTACTCCAGGAGCCATTTTCAGAAAAGCACCGTTCATTTTATGAATGGTGCTTTTCTTATTTGCCGTCGTTCCTGAGATTGGTGAGACTGTTTTAGATGTTAGGTTTGAAGAGTATGTTAGCTGAGCATAAGCAGAGAACCAAATTTTAATGTAATGCGGAAGTTTGCAGTGATTAATATTTGGTTAGTTTTTAAGATAAATTAATTGTTTTTTCATGTGTGATCTTGCTCACAGTCGATCGTTGGTATTTTTGTTAGAATAATACCAAGAAGTTTAAATAACGCTTCACACTATGAGGAGGATAAAATATATGTCAATGTTTTGTTATCAATGTCAAGAAACAGCCAAGGGTACTGGCTGCACTATAAGCGGTGTCTGTGGAAAAACGGCTGATGTGGCTAATCTTCAAGACTTGCTCATTTATACTATAAAAGGGATTTCAGTCTATACACTTGAGGCTCGTCAAGCGGGAATTGCCACGCCGGAAGCCGATAAATTTATAATGGATGGATTATTTGCTACCATTACCAATGCTAACTTTGATAAGAACTACTTTATTGTGCTTATTAAGCAGGCGCTGATCGTGAGAGACAATGTGAAAGCTTCTTTAAAAAAAGCTGGTGTAGTGATGGAAACTGCAAATGATAATACCAAATCTATTTGGCAAAGATTAACTAAATGGTTTACAACTGATGAGGCGGGAGAAACTTCTCATGATAGTACTCTGTGGTTTGCTGATAATGAGATCGCTTTTGGCGAAAAGGCTGCTACAGTCGGAATTTTGGCAACCGAAAACGAAGATGTCCGTTCATTGCGTGAACTGCTTACTTATGGCGTAAAAGGAATGGCGGCCTATGCTGAGCATGCCTATACATTAGGCTATAAGGATGATACTATTTTTGCCTTTATTCAAAAAGCCCTTGCAGCTACTACCAACGATAAACTAAGTGCTGATGAATTGGTTGCTTTGGTGATGGAATGCGGTAAATACGGTGTTGATGTTATGGCTTTACTAGATAAAGCTAATACCAGCACCTATGGTAACCCGGAAATTACCAAGGTTAATATTGGTGTGAGAAAGAACCCTGGTATTCTTATTAGCGGTCATGATTTAAAAGATCTAGAAGAATTATTGGAACAAACCCAGGGGACTGGTGTAGATGTATATACTCATGGCGAGATGCTACCGGCACACTACTATCCTGCATTTAAGAAATATACCAATTTTGCTGGTAATTACGGCAATGCCTGGTGGTTGCAGGACAAAGAATTTGAAACCTTTAACGGACCAATATTGATGACTACAAATTGTTTAGTGGCACCAAAGGCCAGCTATAAAAACCGTGTGTATGTGACTGGTGTAGTCGGTTTTGAAGGTCTGAAAAAAATTGGTGAGCGAAAAAATGGCAAACCGAAAGACTTCTCGGCTCTTATCACTCACGCTAAAAAATGCCCACCACCCAAAGAATTGGAACAAGGAGAGATAATCGGCGGTTTTGCCCACAACCAGGTATTGGCACTGGCTGATAAGGTTGTGGATGCAGTGAAAAGCGGCGCTATCAAACGTTTCTTCGTTATGGCTGGCTGCGATGGCCGCATGAAGAGCAGAGATTATTATGCCGAATTTGCTAAAGCACTACCACAAGATACTGTTATTCTGACAGCAGGTTGTGCCAAATATCGCTACAATAAACTTCCATTAGGTGATATCGGCGGTATTCCCCGTGTATTAGATGCTGGTCAATGTAACGATTCCTACTCTCTAGCCATTATTGCTCTAAAACTTAAAGAGGTTTTTGGTTTGGATGATGTTAATAAATTACCGATATCATACAATATCGCTTGGTATGAGCAAAAAGCTGTTATCGTACTCTTGGCGCTGTTATACCTTGGCGTAAAAAATATTCATCTTGGACCCACGCTACCAGCCTTTCTTTCACCTAATGTAGCTAAGGTGCTTGTAGAGAAATTTGGGATCGGCGGCGTCAGCAATCCCGAAGATGATATCAAAATGTTCATGGCCTAAGTAGCAGTCAGCATCAATTTTATGAATGGTATTTCTTTAATATAGAAAAAATAGAAGGACTTGGCTCAGCCAAGTCCTTCTAAAAATATGTATCTTAACTAGAAATTAGTTTTAATATTCCCAGAACATCCGTTGAATTTCTTTTACATCGGTAGTTTTAGTTAAAGCTAACATTAACAAAATGCGAGCTTTTTGTGGATTGAGATTATCGCTAGCGATAAATCCATATTTATCATCATCAGCTTCGCCATTACGAGCAATGATACCACTGCCAACACGAGCGCTACGGACGACAACTACACCGTTTTTCAAAGCGTTTTCAATAGCTGGATATTCTTGTTTACCAATACTACCATCGCCAGTACCTGCATGGACGATACCTTTTGCACCAGCATTTGTAGCAGCATCGATCATAGTACCAGCATTACCTGCATAGTGGTACACAATATCAACACGAGGTAATGATTTTAGGTTAGTTACATCAAATTCAGTTTCAGTGGTATTTTTACGTAGTGATTTACGATAAAAGACTGGTTGATCACCAGTAAATACGCCAAGAGCACCAATAATAGGAGCTTGGAATGTATCCACACGATCTGTGATTGTTTTTGTTACTTCACGACCGGCATTAATGGTATCATTTAACATAACCATGACGCCTTTACCAGCAGCTTCTTTAGTACCAGCAAGAATAACAGCACGATACAAATTGAGAGGACCGTCAGCACTCATTGCAGTACCAGGACGCATCGATCCAACAAGAACGACTGGTTTTTCACTTTTTACTACCAAGTCAAGAAAATAAGCAGTTTCTTCTAAGGTATCAGTACCATGAGTGATAACGATACCATCAACATCATCCTGGGCAAGTAGTTGATTCACACGTTTAGCGAGTTGAAGCCAAATTTCCATTGTCATACTTTCGCTGGCAATTTGTGAGACCTGCTCGCCACTTACATTAGCGACTTTGGCTAGTTCGGGAACATTGGAGATTAGTTTACCTACAGGTGTAACTGCTGCAGTATAACCTACTGTTGTAGTACTTGTTACACCAGCACCAGCGATCGTTCCGCCAGTAGCTAGAATTTTAATATTGGGGAGCTTGTTAGGCGCTTCTGCAGCAAATGCGATCTGCAAACTGAAGGCAAGAAGGCACATGACTACGAAGCAGAGGATCATCTTTCGGTTCATTTTCATCATTCCATCTCCTTTTATTTATGTAGTAAACCAATTACAGGATACCATAATCAGCCAAATGTGGAAATAGAAAATACTAAAAGATACTGAAACATACTAAATATTCTAATTAATATAAAAATTAATTACTATGGAAAAGTAAGCTAATTTATCTAGACAAAATAGATTTTTGTGCTATAATATTAATATATCTAAAAATAATGAGTCAATGATGACTCCTATCACTGAACAAGTGGAGGGGTCTGTTTTTTTACAGAAAAATTGTTGCCATTATTGGGGAATATATAGTATATGTCGAAGAATTTTACTAAAGTATTAAATTTTGTTAGCTATGCAACTTGTGTTACCATAAAAAAACTGTCATATTTTTAGCAGGTTTTGATGCAAACTTTATTTATAATATAATTATTTAAAGCTGTAACGCAAGATGAAAAATTGAAAGGGGTTTTGTAAATGAGCAAGTTATGTCAAATTTTTGGTTCAAACGTATTCAATGATGCTGTTATGAAGGAGTGTCTTCCTAAGGCTACATATAAAGCTTTGAAGAAGACAATTGAAGAGGGGCTTTCTTTAGATCCAGCAGTAGCAGATGTAGTAGCTAACGCGATGAAAGATTGGGCTCTTGAAAAAGGTGCAACTCATTTTACTCATTGGTTCCAACCTATGACAGGTATTACTGCTGAAAAACATGACGCCTTTATATCACCAACTTCTGATGGTAAAGCGATCATGGAGTTCTCAGGTAAAGAATTAATTAAGGGTGAACCAGATGCTTCTTCATTCCCATCTGGCGGTCTTAGAGCTACTTTTGAAGCTAGAGGATATACTGCATGGGATTGTACATCACCAGCATTTGTGAAAGATGATTCATTATGTATACCAACAGCTTTTTGTTCTTATACTGGAGAGGCTTTGGACAAAAAAATTCCATTATTATCTTCAATGGAAGCAATATCCAAACAAGCATTACGTGTATTAAGAGTTCTTGGCAATACAACAACTAATAAAGTTATTACAACTGTTGGACCAGAACAAGAATACTTTATTGTTGATAAAAAAATATATGACCAAAGAAAAGACTTAAGATTTACAGGCAGAACACTTTTTGGTGCTCAAGCTCCAAAAGGTCAGGAATTAGAAGATCATTATTTTGGTTCCATCAAAGAAAGAATTTCTGCTTACATGAAAGAATTAGATGAAGAACTTTGGAAACTTGGAATTTCTGCCAAGAGCAAGCATAATGAAGTAGCTCCTGCGCAACATGAATTAGCTCCAATTTATACAACTACAAATATAGCAACAGATCACAATCAACTGACTATGGATACAATGAAGAAAGTTGCTTTAAGACAAGGTCTTGTGTGCTTATTACATGAAAAACCATTCGCTGGAATTAATGGTTCCGGTAAACATAATAACTGGTCTATGGGAACAGATGACGGAATGAATCTGTTAGAGCCAGGCCGTACTCCTCATGATAACATGCAGTTTCTTGTATTCTTATGCTCTGTTATCAAAGCCGTTGATGTATATGCAGATTTATTAAGAGTATCCGCTGCAAATCCAGGAAATGATCATAGACTAGGTGCTAATGAAGCTCCTCCAGCGATCATATCAATCTTCTTGGGCGAGCAACTACAAGATATTCTAGAGCAGATTGAAAACGGTGGAGCTACAAGCTCTAAATCTGGCGGTAACATGGAAATCGGCGTTACTACATTGCCAGTTTTACCCAAAGATGCAACTGATAGAAACAGAACTTCTCCATTTGCCTTCACTGGTAATAAGTTTGAATTTAGAATGTGCCCATCTTCAGCTTCCATTGCTGAACCTAATATCACTTTAAATACAATTGTAGCGGAAATACTAGACGAAGTTGCTAGTCGATTAGAAAAAGCTACAGATGTCACAGCTGAAGTGAAAGCAATTCTTGTTGAATTTGTTAGCAAACATAAAAAAGTAGTATTTAACGGAAATGGATATTCCGATGAATGGGTTGTAGAAGCTGAGAAGAGAGGACTTCCAAACTTAAAAACTACTGTCGAAGCCATTAAAGCTCTTATTTCTGAAAAGAATATTGCAGTAATGGAAAAACATGGTGTATTAAGTAAAGTAGAAATGGAATCCCGTTATGAAATCGCTCTTGAAAATTACATTAAGACAATCAATATTGAAGGTTTGACTATGATAGAAATGGCGAAGAGAGAAATCCTTCCTGCTGTCATTAAGTTTGCTACAAATATTGCTGCTTCCATCAATACAATCAAAGCTACAGGTATCACAGCTGATTTAACAGCTCAAACAGAATTATTAATCGAAGTATCTTCATTGACTGCGTCATTAAAGAAAAATATTGCTGTTCTTGAAGAAGCTGTAGAAAAAGCTTCAAATGCTCATGGCGATACTTATGAACAAGCTTCATTGTTCCGTTTTGATGTATTTGAAAAAATGGCAGCGCTACGTGAAGTTGCTGATAAACTTGAAACTCTAGTCGATAAAGATGTATGGCCAATGCCAACTTATGGTGAGTTATTGTTCAATATCTAATCCTATAACATGTAAAATGAAAGCCTGGCTTATGCAGCCAGGCTTTTATTTTTTGGCGCCTTGGGCTAAAGGCTTGAAGTAGATCCAAATCATGGGTATAATAAGATATAATTATACCCATAATAGTGAAGAGGTGAGTGAAAATGGTAAATGAATTGCTTTATGTAATTTTATCTGGTAAATATAGTAAAGATGAATTAGTTGAATTATTAAAAGAACATTCGGAAATCAAATTTGTTTCATTGGTAGGTATTGATCTTGCAGGTAATGATACTGATGAAAAGATCCCTATGGAATTATTCCTTAAAGATATGGATGATTTCTTCCAAGGTAGTGCAGTACAAACTGATGGATCATCAGTTGTATTAACAGGGATTGCAACTTTGAACAACGCAAAAGTTGATATGCCTGCTGATGGAAACGTCAATTGGTTTGTTGATTATAATTATGACAATATAGATGAGAAAACTGGTAAACCGACTGGTACACTTCGTATTCCTGCCTTCCTTGTTCATAATGGACTACGTGTTGATTCACGTGCCGTGTTAGCTGATACCCTTACATACATAAAAGATGAGTTGAAAAGCTTATTTAAAAAATATCCTAAAGTTGCTGGTCTTGAACATATTAATGGTGATGAAATTGAAGATATCATCTTTACATCAGGTACTGAACTTGAGTTTTGGGTGAAAACACCAGTTGATAAAGCTGAAGTTGCAGACTTATCAGCATCTCAAACAATGCAAGAACAATATTGGCAGCGTACTCGCGGTTCTGTGCGTACTGCATTAGAACAAACAATTGTCATGCTTGATAACTATGGATTAAAAACTGAAATGGGTCATAAAGAAGTTGGTGGCATAAAATCAACAATTGATGAAACAGGTCATTTATCTCATGTTTGCGAGCAATTAGAAATCGATTGGCGCTTTGCTGATGCTTTACAAGCCGCTGATAATGAATTGCAAGCTCGTATCGTTGTAAAAGAAGTATTTAGAGCAAATGGTCTTGAAGTTACATTTAAAGCAAAACCAATTATTGGTGTAGCTGGTAATGGTGAACATACTCATGTTGGCTTTGCTGCTAAAATGAAATCTGGAAAATTAGTCAATTTATTTGCACCTACAGATATGAAAGCTGATTTCATGAGTGCTGTTGGATATGGCTCCATTATGGGGTTACTGAAAAACTATGAAGTGATTAATCCTTTTATCTCATCTACAAATGATGCTCTTAATCGTTTAAAACCAGGTTTTGAAGCACCAGTTTGTATTGTAACTTCTCTTGGTCATACTCCAGAGATTCCTTCTCGTAATCGTACAATCCTTGCTGGTTTAGTGCGTGATATTAACAATCCATTAGCAACTCGTTTTGAAGTACGTGCCGCTAATCCTTATACAAACACGTATGTAGCTTTGTCAGCTATTTACCTGAGTATGCTTGATGGTGTTAAAGCTGTTGTTGAATCTGGTAAAAATACAACTGAAATTTTGGCCGAATTATCAAAAGAAGCTGGAGCTCCAGGGTTCTACTTAGAAAAAGATCGTGCATATCGTAGTGAACATGATGTGTTTGAAGATTATACAGAAGATGAGCGTAACTCCTTATTTGGTAAGCCTCCTGCAACTGTATGGGAAAACATGGAGAATCTAAAAAAATATGCTGCTAAAACTGAAGTCATCAAAACAGGTAATATCTTGCGCCAAGAAATCATAGATGCTTTTGTTGCAGGGGCTTTGATTCGTTGGTCAACTGAACTTGTGAAGAGAATCATTCCAGAGAATCTTGCGATTGTAAAAGCAGCTAAACCGTTGCATGATGCTGAGACTGCAGTTGATTATGATTTGTACTTGTGGGATAAAGTTAATGCATTACGTTTCGAATTAGGGAAAAATACTGTTGCGCAAAAATGTATATTTACACGTATTGCTGATGCGATTGCAGCAGGTGATTATGGCACTGCATCCACATTACAAGTTGAAATGTATGGTAAAGTTGAAGAATTAAAAATATTGTATGCTACATACCAGAAAAACATAATTTAATTATTTATACTGGAGCCTCCCTTTGTCTTTAGACTAAAGGGGGGCTCATTTAATTTTAAGTAAGGAGACTAAAGCTTGACATAAGCTAAGTTTGCCTTAAAAATAATACAAGCGACCATTTAAATGGCCGCTTGCTGCTAATGAGGTATTTTTTAGATTAAGCTTATCATTTTATGTAATTAGATTATAGATATTGTTTTACAGTTGTCATTACTGTTGCATAATCTGGATGATCGCTTACATTAGGTACATATTCTACATGACGTACAATATTATCGCGATCAATAACCACCGTTCCACGAGCTAAAAGGCGCAATTCTTCAATGACAAAGCCATATTTAAGACCAAAGTCTAGGTCCTTATGATCAGAAAGCGTTTTAATATTTTCAATACCTTTCGTTGCACAATATTTTTTGATTGCAAAAGGTAAGTCTACACTGATTGATAAAACTGTTAAACCATCAATTTTGGCCGCTTCTTCATTAAACCAACGAGTTTGCATATCGCAAACAGATGTATCAATAGAAGGTACGACGCTGATGACACGTACCTGACCTTCAGTACTGCTTAGTGATAGGGGAGATAGCTCAGGAGTCAGAGCAGTAAAATCTGGAGCTGTATCACCAATTTTAATTTCTGTACCGATCAGAGTCATAGCATTGCCAGCAAATTTTATAACATCATTACGTTTTTCCATAGGGGACAGCCTCCTTGTTAAATATAATTTTATGCTTACATGGTAACATATGTAACGACAAAAGTAAATGATAATTATTATTAAATAGTTAACGGTTTATTTTTCCTGATAGCAGGATTTTATTTAAAATAGTCGAATTAATTATTAATATATTTTTTTGAATTGAGGGGGTATATCCATGGATGTGAAATTATTTAGTGATCTTGAAGGCTTACGAATTGCTATGTCGATAGAAGCAGCGGGGCGTGAATTTTACCAACAGGCCTGTCAACAGGCAAAAGAAGAGAGCCACAAAGATTTATTTCGACTGCTAAAAAGAGAAGAAATTAGCCATTATGAAACTTTTAGTGAAATTTTTGATCAAGTAAAATCAAATAAAGAAGCTGGTTCTGATGAATATTTATTTGATGAAGAAACTTCACGTTATTTGACTGTTTTAGCTGAAGGACACATTTTTCCAATTGGAGAAGAAGCTGAAGTTAAAATTGCTGAGGCCGCAACAATTGTAGAAATCTTATATATGGCAGTTCAAGCTGAGAAGGATTCTATTTTGTTTTATGATGAATTAGCAAGTAAGTCCAAATTTCCTGAAGCAAAGAAAATTTTTACCTTACTTAAAGCTGAAGAACAAACTCATGTTGTTAAGTTGCGTCAAATACTAGATGCACTACTTATTATTCATGGTAAATAGGACTAAATTAAAATCGCGGTATAGATTCCGCGATTTTTTTCTAAATTAGAATCAATTAAGTAAACTCCTTCATATCATATAATAAAAAAATGAAGGAGATATCTTATGTGTAAAGAACGCGAATGTAAAATAAATAGTACTATTAAAATTATTTGTCCGTGGTGCAGCAAATTGATTGAATTGCCGATGCATAAAGCTGTCAACGGTGAGGAAATCCTTTGCCAGCACTGCCAAAAGAAATTTAACTTTCGTATATAAAAATAAGACAGCTGCTAAGGCTATTACCATAAAACTTTCTAGATCTAAGTCATTCTTGGCGTAAGCCAGGTTTTCAAGGAGGTTATGTAGTGGTTAAAGGAATGGGTAAACGTGCGTATCACAAACGAGATATGAATCAATTAAATAAAACAGCACTTAGGATTGGAGCAGTATTAGCAGCTGTCAGTTTATTGGCTATTATTATCTCTTTTGTGAGATAGTTTAGGGCAGAGAATCTGACTATTCTACCTTGTAACAACATCTTTTATAATGAGCATAATATTTTTTATGAACAATATGTCATAAAAGCAGGAATTAATACTCTTAATCGCTAATTATAATAGTATTCAAGTAAGAGTTGTTATTTACAAGGAGGATATACAGTGGAAGTTAAAAAAGATTTATTAGAGCAAGGTGCGATTTTACAGCGGGATAAGAATACTTATGCCATTGCACCACATATACCAGGTGGTATTATCTTAGATTTTAATATATTACGTAAAATTGTTGATGTAGCAGAAAAACATGGGGCACAAGCTCTTAAATTGACTAGTGCTCAGCGCATTGCTATTGTTGGCATTGAAGAAAATAAAATTGATGATGTTTGGGAAGATTTGGGTATGGATAAAGGACATGCAGTGGGATTGTGTGTGCGTAGTGTGAAAATTTGCCCTGCAACTCATTTTTGTAAACGTGCGCAACAAGATGCAGTGACTTTAGGTTTTGAACTTGATAAGAGATATCATGGAATGACTTTACCATCTAAGTTCAAAATTGGTGTTTCAGGATGTATGAATTCCTGTAGTGAATCTGCAGTTAAAGATTTGGGCTTGATTGGCACAGTAAAAGGGTATAAAATTCTAATTGGGGGCAATGCTGGCATAAAACCACGTATTGCTGATCTTTTAGTTGAAAACGTGCCACAGGAAGATGTTTTAGAAATAGTGGATAAAGTTGTTACCTATTATAAAGAAAATGCTAAGAACTATGAACGATTAGGTACTATGATTGAACGTTTAGGCTTGGAAACAATTAAGCAAGCTGTATTGGCTTAACTTTGATAAGGCGTCTGATTTCAGACGCCTTATCTCTTTTATGTTTGATTACATAAGAAGATTAGATGGTAATGCGATGGAATAATTACTCACTTTAGGTTATACTGTTTATAGAAGAATGTGAAAAATATGAGGGGGTCGTGCTGATGAAAAAAAATAAAGAATGGGTAGTCGATGTAATAGAGGAAGTTGCCTATTTTGGAAAAGGAAAACGCGGCATCACTCGCCTAGCATTTACAGAACCTGATCTTAAAGGTCAGGAATATATTATGAACTTGATGGTCGAAGCTGGACTAACAGTGCGTAAAGATCAAATGGGTAATTTAATTGGTCGTTTAGAAGGTCAAGATAAAACATTACCAGCCGTTCTTACTGGTTCACATCTTGATACGGTGCCAGAAGGTGGGAAATTTGATGGTGTCGTTGGCGTTGTTGGCGGGCTAGCTGCTATACATTATCTACAAGATATGGGGCCATTACGTCATGCTGTTGAGCTTATTGTTTTTGTCGCTGAGGAATCAAGTCGTTTTGGTTTTGCTACCATGGGAAGCAAAGTGATGACTGGCTCAGGCGATATAACAGCATGGAGTAAAGTCAAAGATCAAAATGGTATTACTTTTGCAGAAGCATTATCAGAGCAGAATCTTGATATAAAACAGATCCGTTTAGCAAAAAGAAATAGTGAAGATATAAAAGCTTTTGTAGAATTACATATTGAGCAAGGAAGCGTTCTAGAGAAAAAGGGCAATGTAATTGGAGTTGTACAAACCATTGCCGCGCCTACTCGTCTTAAAATTACTGTAGAAGGAATGGCAGCTCATTCGGGGTCGACACCCATGGAGGAACGTCATGATGCATTAGTAAGTGCTTCTATGATTGTTCTTGCGATTAATGAGATTGCTTTAGATCATTCCAGTCAGGGGACTGTTGCTACGGTCGGTGATCTTAAAGTCCATCCTGGTTCTATCAATGTGATACCTGGCATGGTAGAAATGCTAGTTGATCTTCGTGGAATTAAGCAAGAAAGTATTATTGAATGCCTCCAGGAAATTAAGGATGCAATCAGTACAATTACTGAAGAACAAGATACGATTGTTGCAATGGAAATGATGTCAGCAGAAAAACCTGTGGACATGAGTCCAGAGATTAGTAAGCTGATCGAACAAAGTTGTGTTGACGTGGGCACCACGTATCAATTGATACACAGTCGTGCAGGACATGATGCTGTCAATATGTCAAAAATAACACCGACAGGTATGATTTTTATTCCTTCGAAAAATGGAATCAGTCATAATCCAGATGAATATACGGAATATGATGACATTATGGTAGGAATTGACGTGCTTGCAGAAACCTTATATAAATTGGCAAAATAAGAATCACAATTTAAATGAATTGTCTCCCCAAGACTTGGTATTTGCCAAGTCTTTTCTTATTGGCTAATATTACCCTTATTAATTATGTAAACAATGTGATACAATATCAGAGACAACTCATAGTGAACAGGATAGTTCTGAAAGGGGATAAATAATGAAAAAAATAATTGCCTGTACATTAGCAGCTGTGGTATTCAATATTTTTTCTCCAGTAGTGCCACTTGCCCATGCTGGAATAGTCGAAAATCAATTGACACAAATCATCGCCAAAGATGATAATATAGCGCGTATACAGCAACTAATGATGGTGAAAAAACAGTTGGAGCAAGGAAATCAAAAAGGCGTATTAGAAGCACTGGCGAAAGCAGCAATTGATCAATCTGGTCAAGGTGGAGACATTCATAAAATGGCTGAAAATGCAATACTTGAACAAGTTGGGAAAAGTATTACTGAGAAAATCGCTCCTTATGAAAAGGAAGTGGCCATGATTAGCGCATTACTGAATAACCAAACCTTAGCACCTCAAACGACTCGTGAGAGCAACTCGTTAACAGGAGCACCGCAAAATTATAAACGTATACTCAATATGACTGCGACTGCTTATGGTCCAGGTATGCTTGATAATGGTAAGTGGAATAACCTTACCTATATGGGTGGTACTGTGAAACATGGTGTTGTTGCCGTCGATCCGCGAGTGATTCCTATGGGCACAAAGCTATGGGTAGAAGGATATGGAGAGGCAATTGCTGAGGATCAAGGTAGTGCAATTAAAGGAAATCGTATTGATTTAGCCTTTAATGATCGTAATGAAGCTCTTGATTATGGAATTCAAAATGTGAAAATTTATATATTAAATTAAGAACCGGTTTATACCGGTTCTTTTTTTGTATACTATTTTTTCCCCTTCATACATATAGTTTGAAAAAGAATTAGACACAGGAGGGGACAGGGTGACAATTGTAAAGATTAGACGAAGTCAAATTTTTTATAGCGTAGCCATTTTTCTAATTATGAGTGTCATTTGTGGTATAGTCGGTTTTGAATATCTGGATGAACAAGAATTAGCTGCCATTGAAAATCAACCCACGACTCCTCCTAGTGGGACAATGAGTATTGTGATTAAAGTGTCTCAACGTGTACTAGAGTTACATAGTGATGGGCAACTATACAAAAAATATCGCATTGCCGTTGGAAAAAGTGACACTCCAACACCTGTTGGGGAATGGAATATTGTGTGGAAAGATTATAACTGGGGGACTGGGTTTGGTACACGGTGGATGGGTTTAAATATACCCTGGGGCATTTATGGTATTCATGGTACCAATAAACCTTGGTCTATTGGACAATTTGCTAGCCATGGGTGTATTCGGATGCGTAATAAAGATGTAGAAGAATTATTTGAATGGATACCAGTGGGGACAAATGTGCGTATCGAAGGACGTAAAATGAAGGTAGAACGTATATTAAAACACCAAATGTCTGGATCAGATGTGGCTTTACTTCAAATGAAACTAAAAGAATTAGGTTATTTAAATAGCAGAGCTGATGGAGTTTTTGGCACGATAACCAAGCAAGCAGTGGAAAGCTACCAAGTGGAACATAACATGGAAGTGACTGGTATTGTCAATCGACAATTGGCAGAAATACTTGGTATTTGAATAACTATTTTTTATGGATCATATTTTTGATAATAAACCTAATTAGTAAAAAAATAGTACTCATTCTAGTTGTAGATTTAGCAGTTAAGCACTAGACCAGGTTATTTTACATAGTATATATCATAATAAGGTGAAGGAGGATTATCATGAACCGTTGCCCTTATTGTGGTAAAAATATGTATCGCCCTGATTCCCGTCGAATCTTTTTTGGTTTTGGCGGAGGTCCTTTCTTTTGGGGATTCCCAGGCTGGGGATGGGGTTGGGGACACCATCATCATCATTGGTGGTAAACGTAAATCGTTTGATTAGTGGTCATCTTCAAGTGGCTCTATGACATGATCATGTTATCAAGAACATAACCGTTCGAGTAGGGATGGTTATGTTTTTACTTTATAAAAAAACAGAATATTTAAACATTTCATTGTATTTATTTGACTAAAAATGCAAAGTTAGTGTAGAATATACAGAAGAGCCGAATCCTTATAGGTACGGGGGACCCACTAAAAAAATAGGGGTGAATCCACTGATAGTGGTAGGGTTGTTTCTCTAGTCTTCTCTTAAAACCCGAACCCGACAGCTAACCTCGGAGGCTTAAGCACTATGGAGTCTTGTTGTTTGCAAGGCAACTCATTCTATAAGTGCTAAAAAGAGAGGTGAAACAATTGAAAAAAGTGTACTTACTGGTAGCATTAACAATTTGTATGCTACTGACTAGTGTTACCGTTTTTGCCACACCTGTTGATGAGGGTATAAAATTTGGTATGCGCGGTGACAATGTGCAAATGCTACAAAAGTTACTTTCAGAAAATGGTTTCTACGTTGGCGAAGTTGATGGTGTCTTTGGCAAGATTACTTTGAAAGCCGTTAAAGATTTTCAAAGTAGTAATGGCTTGCGCGTAGATGGAGTAGTTGATAAAGAAACTTTATTGTACTTAGGACGTGCAAGTAGTACAGATTTTAATCCGAGTCGATCGAGTCGATCGATGATCATGAATGCATCTGCTTATTCTGCTTATGATCCTGGAAACTCTCATTATACATCTAATGGTAGCTGGCTCCGCAGAGGCTTAGTGGCTGTTGACCCAAACGTCATTCCGCTAGGAACACGTCTGTTTATACCGGGGTATGGTTATGCGGTTGCTGATGATGTTGGTGGTGCAATTAAGGGAAATAAGATCGATATCGCATTTGATACTCATGGTGAAGCGATGCAGTTTGGAAGACAAAAAATAACAGTCTATATTTTAGATTAACAGGCGTAATGCCTGTTTTTTTCTTATTCCGATGTCGTATATAAATAGCAATGGAGTGCCATACTAAATGAATAAGATTAATAGAATCGATTTATATGAATTACTTCTAGTAAAGGGAGTGTTCTATTGGATTTGTCAGGTAATGTATTAGCTCTCCTATTGGCTCTTCTGTCAGGTGTATTGATGGCAGTACAAGGCTCTCTTAATACAGCGTTAAGTAAAGTTGTTGGTTTACTGGAAACGACTTTTGTTGTACATCTTACGGGTACGGCTATTTTATTGATATTGTTATTTATCCTTCGAATGGGTAAGGGTAATTTATACGCATTGTCAGAGGCTCCATGGTACACCTATCTAGGTGGAGTGATTGGTGTGGGCATTATTTACCTAGTTGCTGCCAGTATACCCGAGGTAGGAGTGGCAAATGCGACTACGGCAATCATTATAGGACAAGTCATAACAGCAATTATCATTGACCATTTAGGTGCATTTGGTCTGGACCGGATCAGCTATGGATGGAATCAAATAGTAGGGCTTGTCTTGTTAGTGATTGGAGCTAAGCTACTACTAAAGTGATATAAGTGCAATACGACTACTACATGGACTGAATGAATGTAAAAAATTGTGGCATTAAAACTAAAAAACTATACAAATGCAAAAATACCGTAAGACTTTTAAAGTCTTACGGTATCTATATTTCAATATGGTGGGGTTAGGCGGACTCGAACCGCAGACCTCTTCGATGTCAACGAAGCGCTCTAACCAACTGAGCTATAACCCCTTCGAACAATATTTATTATACTACGGTAAACACATAATGTCAACATGAATAACGAAGTGATATTAATTTAAAAATTCTTCGGTATAGATTATACGTTCACGTTTGGTCATAGTAAATCTCATTTAAAAAAGTAAGTAAGATGGAAGTGAAGTTTATGAAAAAGTTTAAATCAGATAATCCATTCGAGAAAAATAGATTGAGTTAGACTGTTATTTTACATAAATAGAACATAGGGATTTTGCGGGAGTTTGACACTTGGGAAATGAAAAAACGCCCGAGTAGGAATTAAGGTGTTTTTGGTTAGCGAGTTCTCATTTCAGACCTATAATTTTGATTATAATTTAATTAATAAATAAAAAGTGAAAATATCTCAAAAAACTATTGAATTTATTGTAAAATGGGCATAATATAGAACGTATAAAGAAAGGAGCGTTCTATATGCTACTATCATTTAAAGTGAAAAATTACCGATCCTTCCGTGATGAAGCCATTCTTGATATGGAAGCCGCATCGTTGAAAGAATATAATGAGTGTCTAATTAAGTCAGGCAAAAAAAGTTTTTTACCCACCATTGCCATCTATGGGAAAAATGGTGGAGGGAAAAGTAATATTATTAGGGCACTATGGCTCGGGGTGCAGTTTATTAAAAGTGCACAAAGAACGCAGCATGAAAAAGCACTTGTACCCGTACAACCCTTTGAACTTGATGATCATTCAAGGCATGAACCCACTCTGTTTGAATTTAACTATTTGCAAGATGAAATAAAGTATACCTATGGATTTTCGGCGACTAAATCGAAAATCGTAAGTGAATATCTATATCACTATCCTAAAGGGCAAAAAGCCATGGTATTTAGCAGGACCCAACAAGAATTTTCATTCCCCATGGACAATGAGAAAAAGAAAAAAGAAATGATGAAAGAGGCTGTTGCTGCCAATCAACTTTTCTTTGCTGTTTCTTGTACAATGAACTATCAGCCATGTATTGCTGCTATGAAATGGTTTAGACAAAGTGTCGTCTTTTCTAGAGATTATACAGATATTAGCCGATACTTAAGTGAGTATAGTGAAGATCCGGATATGTTACACGCCATTGTACAAACGGCAAAAATAGCTGATTTAGGGATACAGGACATCAAGTTTGAAATAAACAATCTTGATATTACGAAGCTTGCTGATATACCGACAGACATGGATGATGATATGAAAAATCATATTGTTACAGCACTAGCGAAGTTAAAAGATGCTTTAGAAAGTGCTCCCAATGACGCAGAAGGAAAATTGCGAGTAAGTGAGATCAAGGCAACTTCATTCCACGTAGGAAAATCAAAACAAGGTGACAAGACAATATATCCTCTAGCCTTTAGTGAAGAATCTGATGGAACAAGACGATTGATGGCCCTTGCACCAGCGATGGAAAGGACTTTAAAGAATGGTGGATTATTTATTGTCGATGAACTAGAAAGAGAAATCCATCCACTATTGATGGAATATATCATAAATCGATACCAGGACAAGGCCAGTAACCCTAGACAAGCTCAGCTTGTATTTACCACCCATAGTACCGAACTTATGTCTCTTGAATTATTACGCAGAGATCAAATCAATTTTGTTGATAAAGATCGAGTGACTGGGGCTTCGGAACTCTATTCCATGAAAGAATTTTCTCCACGTAAAGACGAAAATATCCATAAGGGATACCTGCTTGGTAAGTATGGTGCAGTTCCTCGTATTGAGGAGGTGTAACGAATGGCTAGAAAGATTAAACCTGTTATCTATGTGTTTTGGGAAGGCGAAAGTGAGCAAGTGTATTCTAAATATCTAAAAAAAGAATTTGAAGATGTAGCAGTCATAAAAACATATACGTCAGCGGGATTATTTGACATTGCAGTGAGTGTTTTTGCCAACAACCCTAAATATAAAAATAATACAGATGCAACAGATGAAATCTGGTTTTTCTTTGATACAGAACTAGATCATGCCAGTCAATGGAAAGCAAATTATAAAGCCATCAATAAACTTAGAAAATTGAGAAAAACTCGCATTGTGGTAAGACTACTTATGACGACAGCCTGTCTTGAATATTGGTTACTTTTACATTATGAACGATGTGCACCGGCTATTGCTTCTCCTGAAGATAAAAAGCGGATATTGGACAAAGTGAAGCAACATATGCCCCTTTATAAAAAAGGTGATGAACGAGCAACAGCGATGATTGCAGAGCAGTATCAAACGGCAACCATAAATGGAAAGTGGACATTGCAGCAGTTAGTGGCAGTGGGTATGCCAACAATTGAGGATAAGGATGAAAGAAATGCATGGCTATTTGAAGGGAAATATACATTTACAACTGTTCATGAGGCCATTGAGTATTTGAAAACGTTATAGAGATAACCTTGATTTAGGATCATCCTGTACATTGTTGTGCAGGATTTTTTTGAGAAAAATTTATCCGATCTGCGAGTGAGGGCGGGAACCGAGGGTTAATTTTACGTTTGTGCTTTGTTTACTTGCAGGTCGAAAGAAATACATTGAATTCAACCACCAGAAAAACTAGAGACCCACCATAAGAGACTTTGGGATCGTAATATTTCAGTGTAGCGGGCGACCGCAGTCGCTTCTTGCCTAAGCCTAAGGCCTAAAGCAGTGAAACGGGGAGCATGATTATCGGCTCTATGAAATGAGGTTTTGGGAATGGAATAGAGTGGGCAATCATGCGGTGGCTTCGTGGAGGAATACTACTGGTCGTAATTGATATACGGATTCTTGACGTCTGCTATTTTACTTTAAATAATTGGCCACTCATTCTTGCGGATTCATTCTCTGCGCAATTATTACAAATCAATTTTATGACAACACACTTATCATCTGCGGGATTCCATTGTACATTTTTTAAAAAGGGATGTAGTACGCATCGACTGCCAAGTATGGATAACCTAGTATCAAGTAAGAGGGTAGAAATATAATCAGATTGGCTTGATAAGGAAAGGGATAATCTGCTAGAGACTTCAGCTAACTGTTCTCCTTGGTATGAATGAAATGCTGAAATAATACCATCAAGCATTGGCTTAATCATAGCTGCAAAATTGAAGGTGTGAGTAGGAGGAATGGAGATTTCTAATTCTATCCCGAAATAGCCTTCGTATATGGTAACACCATAAGTGGATATGGGATTTTCCTTCATTAAATACCAATATAAATGAGGCTTAGTATTTGTTGTTAATGTTGGAAGTAAGATGTGATCCCAAGATGCGAGCATATCGCTCATCGTCCAGTGCAAGGGTTGTTGGTTTTTCGATACGAATTCATAACGTTGATGATGTGCATAGAATTGCGTTTTTTTGACTGGATCAGTAATAGTATTAAAACTTCGTTCTATTAAAAAGCCATTCTGACAGACTGTTTTAAATCTACCAGTTCCTACATTATAAAAAAGGATATTCTCGACATCGCATAATCCTTCAATAGGAGATGTATATGTAGCAGCTAATATGCGATCATCAGTGATATTCAATTGAGTAATGGCAGTCTTTAAGGATTCGCGCATATCGAAAAGCCAGCCTTTAGGTTCAAATGTTAACCGCTTTACAGACCATAGTTCTACAATATTGTCATTGTCTTTAGGAATTTTAATATAGTAATTCATATTTCAATACTCCTGTGTAGTATATCTTCATCAAGCCTTGTGTTCTTGCAGATACATCACGATTCCTTCTGTGAAAAATTATCATGAAAAAATTAATAGGTATTTATTAAGCAGTTCATCAGAATAAGATCGAGAGCTCGTAGTTGATTGCCGGCACAGACCCAGATTGCCTTAGGAATTGTAGGTGAAATTAATCTCTATTATATTGTTTGACAATTGGAATAATATACCATATAATTGGATATATGATGAAAGAAAACATGAATATGCCTCGGGAAAAGGCATTGGCAGTACGGCTATCTGCGCATTAGCGCTTTAGCATAGATGTCCTTTTCCCACCGAACAGGTCACGCCTTTTGGTGTGGCCTGTTTGGTTTACTTTTTTAAGAAGGAGGTGTGAATCATGGCTGTTAATAAAGTGCCTCAAGGTGCGGTGATGAGTATTAAGGTTCAAGCGGGTCTTACGAGCACAGGTGGTCCAGGTTATAAAACCTTACGTTTTTCTAATGTAAAACCGGGTACTACTGATGCTGATTTTTTTGAAGTTGCCAATGCCATAGCTGGGCTGCAGAGCTATCCTTTGGCGTTGATTGAGCGGATTGATACTGCCGCTCTAGCAAATGCCTAGTCTGCGTTTGAAAATCTGGAAAGGAGGGGTGAGAAGTGAAGAAAGTGTTGGAAATGCATTTTAGAAATGAAACGGGTAAGGAAGTGACCATTCTGGTCAATGATCCTAAGGAAGATCTGACTGCGCTAGCTGTGAATGCAGTGATGCAAACGATCATTACTAAAAATCTTTTTAGTACTACTAGCGGCGATTTGGTGCAGATTGTTAGCGCGCAGCTTAGGAGTACTGATGTTGCCGAATTGGCCTAGTATTTTGGGGTGGTGTTCGGGGATTCATTGTAAGTAATGAAGAATGATTGAGTGGGTAGTGGTAAAGTGACGCGCAAATAGCGCGTTATTTTACTATCCAAGGAAAGGAGAGGTTATCATGGGTGATATAGTACAGTTTGTAGCTCAGGTGGGATTTCCCATTGCTGTGGCAACGTGGCTGTTGGTGAAATTGCAAGTGAGTCTTGATAATTTTGCCACTGCTGCTAGAGACCTAGCAGGCAAGATTGAAGTGCATACCAGTCAGTGTGCAAAGTGTCAGGATATTCGCCAGCATATACAGTCGGGAGTGTGAGGGATACCTGTTTGGTTGAAGTGAAGAGGGCGGGACGTAAGGTAGTGAAGTAGATACCTTATGCCCCGCCCTGTTAGTTTATATACCGCCCATACAAAGTCAATCAAGGGGACCGCTGGAATACCTGCGGTATTCGGCGCTAAGCCCGAAGAACGTTCGCTGCCTCTGAGGGGCTAAACCGCTCAGGACCGATGGCTGACTCTGCGAGTCTTACCGCAAAATAAGGACGAAGTCCGAGGAAACGACCTGCCCAACCAGGTTTGTGAGGACGCTAGTCCGTCGGTGTTAATGAGGACGCAGTCCGTATCTGCTAGTGAGGGCGAAAGCACGAGACACGTTCGCTGGCCCTGCGGGACTAACCGCTCAAGAACGACGGCTGACTCTGCGAGCCTTACCGCTAGGCAAGGACGAAGTCCGGATGGATTGTCAACAGAAAACTAGACAGTTTCCTTAAGGGCTTTATTTTTATACTCCATCGGGCTAAGATAGCCCAACGTAGAATGAATTCGTTTATTATTAAACCAGTCTACATATTCCGTTAATT
>NZ_JBGJZL010000024.1:0-24936 GCF_042610375.1 Pelosinus sp. sgz500959 | reverse complement strand
GTGGTTAAAAATTTTCCCCTGACAAATAGGACAAATAATTTTATGTTTTGAATTATTTAAGCTATCTTTAGTTGGCCCTTTAGATTGCCGCATATATTTGTTAATCAAAAACAAAATACCTTGCCAAGTCCTTGTTGTTTTTTTCTGATTGTCATAGAAAGAGTTTTCCCAATATCCATGCAAAAATATAATTTTTTCTCTATCCGTCATACTATCAAAATTTTTAGATAGTTCACATTTAGTTTCTTTCTTTATTTCTTTAAACAAAAATTTTATCTTAGAAAAATTATATTTTTTTAACGCAGTCATTATCTCATTTTTAAGTAATCCATCCCATAAACCAACATTAGTATTTTCTACCACTAAATCAAAATCAAATACTTCCAGGCTGCCATTACCTCTACAAGCTTTACAATGGTTATCTGTATTATAAATATCAAAACTTTCTACATCTGTATTTAAAGAATTTGTAACAATTATCGAATTCAAGACACCTGCAATTTCATATACGAAAGTATTTTTACTATATAATTGTCTTTCAAAATCTATAGCTATAACGGGGGCGATAACCTCTGAATCATATTCATCATATATCCACCTTGCCGTTTGAGATAGATTTTTTAAAATTCCACCTTTGAAAATATTTTCTGCCTTATTAAAATATTCGCTCCCCTTTTCATCTAAAAATGTAATACCTTTTTGCTCCAAAAGCTTTGATTTAATAATTACGTTTGGAGAATTACTGATTATCACATTCTTCTTTATCCAGATGTCCGATTGAACAATATCCAACTTTCTTACACTATTTTCACTTCTTTTCCCAAAATCAATTACATAATCCGAATTAGATAACATATATCTATTGTGTTCTATAATCATTATAGTAATTAATTCATTTTGCAAAATTTCTCGCATACAAGATATGAATTTATTCAAAATATTCTGCGATAGCCCTTTCGATGGCTCATCAAAAATAAATAAGGTAGGAACATCATTATTCATTCCATACATTTCTGATATTAAATGTATACACTGGAATTCCCCTGTAGATAATGATTGAATTTTTCTATTTAAAGATAAATAACCTAAACCTAATTCAAGGAGTAATCCTAATCGTTTTTTTGTTACAATATCTTTCGGCATAATTTCTATAATATCTTCAATAGGACTATCAAAAGCATCTTGTGATAATTTGTCTAATTTCTTTTTCAATTCTAAAAAAGTTGCAATTGTTGATTTTGATGTAATAGATTGACTTCTACCTTGTCCAACAATAATAATTTTTTCTTTTTTATATAATTGGTCAAAACTACCTACAATACATTCATTTACTAACGTAGATTTTCCACAACCTGACTCACCAGTTATAGCTATTAGCCTATTTTTAGGGATAGATAATTCTGCAATCTGTATATTTCTACAATATAAATCTTTGAAAATGTACTCATCCTCTGATACATTGAAATCACAAGAAAACATCTTGGGTTCTGGCCGCGGTGATACTTCAACAATTGTCCCACCATTTTTCCCACTCCCTGGTCCAAAAAAGATGTTTTTCTCAGTAGAATCTAATACTGTATCAGAATGGTCGATCATCAAAATCTGATTACTTTTGCCTAGTTTTTCGACTTGCGCAAGGATGTTGATTAAAGTATCATGATCTAATCCTATTGATAATTCATCAATTATTACTGCAACATTACTACTTTTCGTAATAAACTCCGCTAAATATAACCTTACTAATTCTCCTCCTGAAAGCGTACTGATAATTCTATCAAGAGATAAATACCCTATACTCATTGCAATCATATTTGAAAGGATCTGTCTTTTTTGTTCAGGAAAATTACAACTCTCAGCATATTTCAATAATGTTTCTGCACTCATCTCATTCAGTTGTGAAATTGTCAGCTTCTTATTCTCAATTTCTAAAATGTAGTCATTAATTATTTCGCTGTATCTGGTGCCATTACATTTAGAACATAGTTTTTTGTTAGTATATCCTCTTCCTTTACACTCTGGACACCAATTTAAAGAATTATTAAAAGAAAAATATTCTGAGGATAGATTATATTTTTGGGCAAAAGCACTTCTAATTTCTTTAAAAATACCNTAGTATATCCTCTTCCTTTACACTCTGGACACCAATTTAAAGAATTATTAAAAGAAAAATATTCTGAGGATAGATTATATTTTTGGGCAAAAGCACTTCTAATTTCTTTAAAAATACCTGTCTGTGTGCCAATAGTAGAACGCGGATTTGAAGATACCGTTGTTTTTCCTAAGAATAAAGTTAAAGGCATGTCTTCTATAAACTGAGCACTAAAATTACTTTTCAATATATTAGAAAATAAAAATTGATATTCCGACTTATTCAATAGCAAAACTATTCTTTTCTTAGATTCATCAGATATAGTCTGACAAAAAGTTGTTTTTCCAGAACCAGATAGCCCTCCTACACCAATAGATTGATCAGTAGGAATAAATGCATTTAACTTATTAATGTTGTTACTAATCAGATTTTGTATTTTCATTTTTTATCACCTTAATAAATTCTTTTAATGATCTACGTGAACTACAAAATGTTTCATCTTTAGGTTCAGCCAAGCAACCACTTCCACACCACTCATATATATCACAATTTTTACACTTTATATCTACTTTTGGAATATCACCCGCTAAATGGTCACACAACATTATCCTGTCAGAGTATAATGTTACAAAATTTGAGCATTTATAATTATCCGCCAAATATAAACAAAGTTTGTTTTTACCATTAGATATTAATGACATTAATGGTTGTATGTGTATTTTGTAGAATAGCCGTTTAGATATCCAATACTTAGCTATCGACATCAAGGCATTATTATATTCTTTTTCTGTGATAAAGGCATCATCTGTTATATTCATATCACGATATTTATTAATGGTCAAAAATTTGATTCCGTATTGAATTAACTCTTCAATAAATTCATTAAAATAACTGACATTATATTTATGTGCAACAGAAACAATTCCGACATTAAGTGTTGTTTTCTGAAGTTTTTTTATTGAAGTATAAACAGCCGAACGATAATTAAATGTGCTACTTTTTCTTAAATCTTTTTCTCCTATGGGATCTAATGAAATAGAAACTATCGTTTTACATTTTAAGTTTGAAAAAATGTCTATCCACTCATCATCTATTAATGTACCATTACTTTGAAAATGAATTTCATATTTATTAGGAAAAATTTCTTCAAGCATTTCTGTTATACGTTTGACGGCTTTTTTAGCAGCCAATAAAGGCTCTCCCCCATGAAATATTACAGAAATATAGCTCATATCAGAGATACTCTTTAAAAATGATTCTATTTTTTCTTCAGATAAATGTGACTTAACATTCACGTCATTACTGTTATGAAGTTCATAACAGTAATGACATTGCATATTACAGTTAGTACCTACCATCTTTAACATTAATGTAATTGCTTTTTTATTAAACTTATTCATCTTACTCCTCTAAGCAAGAAATAAACAATGAGTTTGCTATTCCTTCAGTTGTGATATCTAATTGATTTAAATCTATATTCTCTATCACAATCTTTTCTCTGTAGAGTTGGCTTTCATATTTCAAATAATAATCTCTAAAATAAACCAGATATTCAAAATATTCTCTCCAAGTGCGAGGAAGCCCTCTTTCAGTTATGCGATTATCAGCAATTTTGCTATCTACGTCTACAATAATAAGTTTATCGATCATAATTGTTTGACCAAGATTGCTTGCAGCTTCTTCACCAAAAACATGATAATATGTTGCTAAATCTGTTAAAAGTCCTCTTATACAAATCGTTATTCCACCTAGTTTGTTAAAATATTTTTCAGTGTCTATTCTATTTTCAGTCAAAATTTGACCTACTACATCTTTAGAGTAATTATTTTTTTTATCTTCTATAAATGATAAAGCTTCTTCACCTCTTTTGCACTTGGAAAGCGGCTGTCCGACAATAGAAAGTGTAGCGTTTTCATCATACAAAAAACGTTCTTTTAGTTTATCTACAAGAATGGAAGCAAATGTATCTTTGCCACTACCATCAGTACCTTCGATTAAAATAAATTTTTTCTTCATTCCAATCTTTTGCAAAGTATTTTCTGCAACATTACATTTAATATTATTTTTCGCAATATATTTCAAAATACTATTTTTAGTTTTACTTTTCATTTTGTAGTTAGCCCTCATCATCTTGGAAATCATTAAAGATAACTTTTTGAATAGTGCTTATATCTCCATCGCCATATCCAATTGTACCCAAAAATTCGGCGCCTTGATTTCCGTTAAAATTTTCCACGATATATCGATAAAAAGAATGTACTTTGTTCATAGGAATATAATATAATCCTTGGCTATACAGAAAAAATTTAAACATGCCTTCATCTACAGCTTCAATAAGTTCTCTTTTAATCCCAGTTAAAGAACCTTGAATTACTGCACTAATGTATCTAGATGAGCGATTTCTTAAAATATAATTATAACCATCTTTATCGTAAAGACTTAAATATGACTTATCCTTGATATAAGATACGCTATTATGTCCAACACCAATTATATCACCTGCATTTTCATATTCATGAATGGCATACAAAGAAGGATGACTATTTTCTTTTACAAATATATGTTTTGCCTTATGCACTGGAGTATATCCTACTAAATCCATTTTTAATTTATTCAGAGTTGAATATACACTTTTCAACCTTTCTTCGCCACGTCCTTTAGTATTTGGATAAACAGTAATTGTATCTGCATATAACGAGATGATTTTATTAATATCATCTTCTAACACATAATCATCGAATAATATGTCCAAATTAATTCTACTATTTTTTATATTACTTCGTATATTGTCAATAATATGAATAACTCGTTTATAGTTATAACAATTTCTATTATAGGTAGTTAAACGCTCACTATCGAACGATTGTACCCCTATTGAAAATCTAGTAAAAAACCCTAAATTAACCAATTCATCATTCCAATAATTCGGATGTATTTCAATTGATATTTCGCTAGAGTTTTTATTAAATTTTTCGATTATTTTTTTTATACTTTGTATTTGTCCAACCGATAAGAGTGAGGGTGTTCCACCTCCAAAATAAATACTTACTAAATTCATATCTTTTAATTTTATCAAAACATCTTCTAACTGTTTTAATAAAATTAAAATGTAATCATTAGGGATATATTCGTAGCCAAATTTTATATTTTTTACATAATGACAATATGAACAAACACTTTTACAAAATGGGAAATTTAAATATAGTGCATACGGTTCTTTTTTTTCTTGAAAGTTTATATCATGAAAAGTCATTCAAATCATATATCCCTTTGCAAATTCATATAGTATTTTTTTACTTATACAATAATCTTCTGATAAATCGCTATTGGATTCAAAATAATATCTTTGGGATAAACAACCGCTCATACAAAAATCTTTTATATCACATTCTTCGCATGAAGATAATAATTGTTTTAATTTATTAGCATTAACTTGTCTAAGCGCATTCAGTATACTATTTTCTAAGCTATTATCATCTACTGTTATTAAAAACTCCTCTGCTGAAAAAGAATCACAAGGACCTAACGTTCCATCTGGGTAAACGCTAATAAATTCAAAGCATTTGCATGTAGAGTAATTACAATATCTAGATACCCTTCCATTAATTTTTTGAATCATACTTAAAATAGGTTCTATTGCAATTTTCTCATATAATCGGTTTTGAATATATACTTTTGCAATCTCTAGTACAAAGTTCGCATATTCAGAAGGCGAAATACTGTTTTCCGCTAGTTTATTATCTTTTAAATTGAATAACGGATTTAATTTAACAAAACTTAAGTTATTAATACTTTGTAATAACTTAATATACTCTTTTATAACGGTTAAGGAGTTTCTACTAATTACACTAAGCATACCAGCCTTAATATTATGTTTATCTAGAAGTCTATATGTCTCAATAACTTTTTCGTAAGTAGATTTTCCTTGTTTATTAACTCTCAAACTATTCATTTCGTTAGTTCCATCTAAGCTAATTGCAATCTCAATATGTAAATTTACATATTTGTAAAAGAGTAGTTGTATCCATTCTTCTGATATTAAAATTCCATTCGTTTGAACTTTAACTGCTATTACTTTATCCGCGTATGACTCACTAACTACTTGTAAAAGTTCATCCATCTTTTTTATTCCAATTAATAAAGGTTCTCCTCCGTGAAAAACGATCGAAACCTGTGAATCAATCTTTGATAATAGATCTTTTAAAAAAGTAGCACTCATAATACCATGTGAATTTTTCTTATTTTTTTCAAAACAATAGCTACAATCAATATTGCAACCATTACCTGCCACTTTTAAAATTAGTTTGATTGGCTTTTCAGTCGTATAAAGATTAATATCGCTCATATTTCCCCCTGGTAATATAAGACTCAATATGCCCACACATAATTGCATAAACAGTAGGTGCAGCCATTTGGTCATCAAGTAAATAACGTATTAAATCATAAAAATATAAATATATATTATCTGCTCGCCCTTGTAGTTTAAATCTGCGTACTCCTAATGAATATAACTCTCTGACTTCATTTAACGTTAGCATTAAATTTCTTTTTTGTGAGCTAGATTGTTTAGTTTCTGGAATAGCAGAGCATTGATCTAAAAAACGGCCATCATACTTAATATTTTCCGTTTGACAAATCTGCTCTCTAGCAATAGTTTCATAATGCTGTTTTCTGTTAAGACAACCATAAAAGCATCGTTCATTTAATAAAATCTCAACTTTATTTAAGTCTAAACCCTCAAATAACTTGTGATTAAAATTGTCATCAGGATGAATAACATAAGTATCAAAGTTCTTTTCAAGCAACTTATAATAATGGAAATTTCCTTTTCCATCTTCTATCGTTGTCTTGATAACTGATGCATAAATCTTAATATTAGAATATTTTTCAGAAATATACTCTCTTAAAATATCACTTGATAAAATCACATTTCCTTTATGTTCCTCTAACAATTCTAAAATTTTATTACATTCTTTATCGGCAAGATCTTTTTTTTGAATCAAATGATTAGTAAATGTTATAGAAGGTACTATTTTATATTGTGATAGTAAAACAAATTCCTTCTCATAAGATGACAAGTTGTTATAGCAAAAATCTTTTAAAATTAATCTTCCGCCATTCCACAATACCTTAGGACTCCCATAAATACTAACAATAGGTAATAAGTAGTCATATTTTTTTCTAACAATCTCAATTAACTGTACTATTAAAGGTGTATAGACAAACAAACCAGATGCATTAAAAACTGCATCTGGCGCATAGCTATTTTGAACAGTATATTTATTCGCCGACCCATTCACAAAATAATCCATAATATTACCAATTACTATGGTTGTCTGTATGGAACGCACCTAATCCTGACTCTAAATATTCTTCTTTGTCATTAAGAAAGCTTAAAAAATCTTTAATTGAAGTTTCATCAAGAGTAATAGCACTAGTTTCAACATTCTCAATCTCGTTTACACATAATTCCATAAAAAAACCCCACTTTTTTATCAATTTATTTTAAACCTTAATTCGTCAAATAATGGCTTAATAATCCACTAAAACTAAAAATTAACAATCTTTTTGCTAATTGTATTACTTTTATACGTTTAAGTCAATAAACTTAGACATAATACACCAATATTTTAAGATAAAAATTTATTAATACTAATATTTCACTTACCTTCTTTTTATATTTTGAAGCTAAAAGAAACTCTTTACAAGATTAATAACCTTACGGGAAAAGCAATCCTAATTCTTCGGAAATATCCTTGGATAACTTTGATAACACTCTTTTGCTTAAGTCTTCTTCTAATACGTAGTTTGTCAAAATCATCCCTAGTACATCTTCTTTACTCTTAAATAGAGTTCCGCCGTATTCTCTCCACAGTTCTTCAACTCTCGTTTCATTGTAAACAATAGCATTCTTTATTATATCAAGAACGTAATCCTTGTGAAGCGCATACATCTTGTCAATTTTAAATACCTGTATATTACCATCAGCTTGTTTTATAAAATCATTTTCTAATCCAGCAACTGGTTTCAATTCAATCTCGAAATTGTTGGAACTGGAAGTACCATAAAAAAAATCGATGTTATATATCTCTCGGTTCTGAATTTTTTCGCGTGTTAAGCCAACGCTAAATTTGTACTCCTTTTCAAATCCACTTAAATAAGGATTCATATGGGTTGCTAGACTAAAAGTTTCTTGTCCCTTAAAACTAGAGTTACATACATTACAACACGGAACAAGATTATATAGAGACAGCGAGAGGTATGGGTAAGTTGCCTTATCAAAAAAATGGTCTAGAGCGGCTCTTGTTCTCCCATTCTTAGAAAAGTACGTTGATATATACTGACGATTACAATAAGGACAGGCACTAATTCCCAAGGTAATAACAAGTTGATAAGCTCCCCATTTATTTTTGTCTTTTTCCGTTGGGACGTCCCTAGAAAACTTATCATAATCAAATATTTCTTTGATTACAGGCTTGAAAGCTGATGCAGTGAGTTTTAAATCATCTGTAATATCTTGATACATCGTCTCGGCATCCTTAATAATTCTACTTAGCTCATCAGGCTTTCCAATAATAAGTTTCTGCTTTCTATCATATAAAAAATTAAGAAAGCTACGCTGCCTTGCTCCCAAAGATTGATCTTCTTTTTTTTCATCGAGCCGTAAACTGAGTTCATCGTCAAAATACTTATAATGTCTATCTTCTATTTTTTTCTTTTGTTTAGCATCGATTCTAATCCTAATCATAATTACCTCAATTTTTCCGCGGTTAGTTTGTTTATCTGCTCTTGAAGATTAATAATCTTATCGTCAATGTCCATTAGATTCAGAGTTAGTGCTTCCTCAAACATTCTGAGCAGTTTTGCCCTGATTATAGGTTCACCAATAAGTCGAATCGTTCTCTCAATCATTTTCTTGTTTCGTTTTATTTCATCAATCTTACCATTCATAAGTAAATTTATTAGATTTTGTATCTTATGTTTAGCAAATTTACCTATAAGTCCATCTCGAACGAAAAAAGAATCAGTATAAAGGGTATGTATATTAGCTGCAAAAGTTTGCTTTTTATCCTCAAGTCCATCAACAACAATACTTTTCCCATCTATTTTATTTAAGAATATTATTTTATGATTTGGTAAATCTGATGCTATAAAAGGCGAATTTGATGTAATTATTAGCTGTACATGCCTTCCTCGAAATATATCATTGTAAAATGAAATGAGATTATAAATAAGCTCCTTTTGCCATTGTGGATGAAAGTATAATTCCCCTTCGTCAATTAGTACAATAACATTATCCTTCAATAGGTCTGTATGCTCTTTGGGGTCGATTATTGAGTAAAATCTTGAGAATAAGTTAAAAATAGCCATTTCTCCTGAACTTAACCCAATCCATTGAAACTCTAAGTATGGATGCATTAAGAATGACTGCTGATAGCATTCCAAAAGCTTAGCTAGCAATGAGTTTTCTTTATCAACGGGAAGTACTAGTCCCTGCCCAAAGGGAAGAACATATTCAAATTCATTACTATTTATAAGTTTAATAAAATCATTTATTCCTTTAATCCACTCAGGAACGTTTCTTATCTCCTTTACACAATCTGCTGATAACAATTCCTCAAAAAACACTCTTACTCGTTCATTAATAGAATCTGCCTTTTCTAAATTTATAAGTATATCTACAGGAATTTCAAACAGTGTTTTATGCGATGTTAACTCTGAAAAGAAGTTATAGATAACTGCTTCAATCAACTTACTCTTTATAGAATCCGCCCCACTCTTTAGATCACTTTGATGTGATGAAAACGCTTCTTTAACTCTCATTATCAATTCATAGTAATCATTTTTTCTCGTTTCTAGCGGGTTACGAACAAATGGTTTAATAATTATTTTTTTTGGCAACTGGAATGGCAATGTATCTTTATTCTTTGGGGAACTCCCTAAAAATCGTATTTGCCGATTTATTTCTTGGATTCTATGAATTTCAATTTCACTCGCATTTCCACTTATCCTATGATTCTCAACCATTCTAATCCTATCAGATTTAACAAGAGAATTAGTTGATATATCTATTAAGTTACCATAGTCTTTATCAAATATAGTATTATCAAAAATATTAGAAAAATAAATTACCGAAGTATTACCTGAGCTATCTATATAATAATCAATCAGCCCCCCCTTCTCGTCCCTATATTCATATTCTTTTAGCGTAAAATTGTAGGTATCAAAATTACCACTTGTAATTTTGATACTATTATGATGATAGATATATTTATTCGATCCATCTTCTACTACTATAATAGCTTCTTCTCTAATTCCACCCATTCCATAAACTAGATTTCTTTTTATAAAATTTAGTATTGTAGTTTTGCCAGATCCATTCTCTCCAATAATCGCGCTAATATTTGTAATAACTGATTTGTCATCAGAATTAGTAATTGAAAAAAAAAATTTAATGTATGATGGATTTTCTTCTACATTTAGCTGTTTAAGCTCCTCATTATAAGAAAAAATAAATTTACTACCAAAATTCACATTTTGTTTACAAATAAAATCCCGATGATCTTTTATCCATAGGTATAATACCTGCATATTCTTCCTCCCCGTATAGTAGATATTATATTTTAAAAAACCTTAAATAGCTTGCAGCGACCGACCCATTTATCCATTTATAATAATTAATTTAAAATAATATCCTCACCAGTTTTCTCGTCACACTCCTAAATTTGTAATGTATAATTCTCTTTGAATTTCTAAAAATAAGACGATTAATACTCTCTATGTTTACCATTAAAATACAAAATCCTGCAAAGGTATTTAATCTTTGCAGGATTTATCTACATTATATTCTCCTTGGACTTGTAGGATAGCGTACGCTAACGGTCAGGCCCAAAGGAGCGTCGTAAATTATATGTCTCGCATTACAACTTATTATCCCTCATATCACGCTACCATGATATGAGTTTCGATTACCGTCATCGCCATAATTTCAAAAATACCGGCTACATCGGTATATTTGGGATCGGCTAGTTCCTCATAACGTCCGTGTTTATTATAAGTTGCTTGAATCTCATCGCTTACCTGCCCCCGATAAGCACCATCAAGATAGATGTGGTCATCACGATGTGCCTGGACCGTGCTGCGAATGGAGGGGTCGGCTACTTTTTCCTCAGTGACTTGTCTGATATAAAGCGCCTCATCATCACTGATTTGGAACTTGCCGCAAATCGTATCGATCATGTCCTGTAGAGAGACCTTCTTCGGCGGGGATCCAGATCCTTTTTTCCCATTTCCAATTTTCGGTTTTACTCCACCACCATCATGTACTTCACCTATGTATTTGACCGCCGCCTTCACGACCACAGTCTGACGGATTTGCTTCATCAATTCGGAGACGCCACTTTGTTTAATGAGCTGCGGACCAAGATATTCCGCAAAAACTACGAACTCGTTGATTTCGTCAGGATAAGTAAAGAAGCAGGTAAGAAAGTGAAAGTTCTTCACGAACCGGGCCAGCAGATAAACAAAATTCTTGCGATCTTCCGCTACAATAAACTTTGCCTGAAATCGAGTGCGAAGAGCATTGACGGTGAACTGCACCTGTGCGTCTGTATCATTAGCCAGCTGCGTTATAAAATCGATAGCATCTTTCTGCGTAAATACGCCAGCCGCCAAAATTTCTGCGTGTTGCTTTATACAAAGTTCTGGCTCAGGATCCTCAGGTATAAACGACGTACCTTGACGATATTTTGCAAATGATTTTAGAATTTCCTTGGCATTATTGGTGAAATCTACCACCACTACATCTTGCTTATCCTCATGGCACCGATTCAAACGCGACAACGTCTGTATCGCGTTGCGGTCCACCACAGACTTGTCGAGGAACATTCCCGCCAGCAGCGGCTGGTCGAATCCAGTCTGAAATTTGTTCGCCACAATCATTAAGCGAAAGTCATCGCCTTCGAAACGATCCTCGATTAGTTCGCCATCCTTCAGCGCATTGACCGCGTGCTCACTGATAGACTCATTGGTCTCGGGATGCACAAAATCTGAAAAAGCATAGAGCACCTGGTAGTCCCGATTCTTCAGTTTTTCCTTGATAATATGAAAATAGCGCAACCCGGCAACTCGAGAAGTGGCGACGATCATTGCCTTGGCACGGCCACCAATTAGGTGTTTTACATCCTTTTCAAAAATGCGGAGCATCACCTCAGCTTTGTATTGAATCAATCCGTCATCTTGAAAAGCCACATTCTGAAGAGCTTTGGCTACGACGCCCGCCGGGTAAAGTTGTTCCTCTTCTAGTTTAGGTACAACCGGACAGTGCAGGTTATAGAGAGTCTTGTAGGAAATGATGCTCGTCGCCACATCCACAATGTAACCTTCGGCGATGGCCTCAGCCTCGCTATAGGTATCAAATGGCGCTCCGAAAAGGGTAACGGTAGCTGGAGCAGGCGTGGCGGTAAAGGCGACGAAAAGTTGGTTGCAGTCATGCTCACGGATGATCTTGGCAATCTTCTCTTCTTCATCCTTGGTATCATCAGCCGCGTCTTCCGCATCAGCCATATCAGACTCGCGGAATGGCACACGGATAGCTACACCCATCCGCCCTTCCTGCGAGCGATGTGCTTCGTCGATCAGAAAGGCTACACGCATCTTTTGCAACTTTTTGTTTTTCTTGATTTCCTCTAGCACCCAGGCAATTTTTTGCTGTGTAGTAACGATAATAGGCTTGCGATTTTTAAGGAAGCGTGGCAGGCTATTGGCTTTTCGAGCCAACCCGACCACGTCTTTCAAGTGCGTGAATTTCTCAATATCTTCCCGAATGTTTTTATCCAGCGACTTGCGATCGGTAAGTATAAATATAATATCCACCAGTTTCTTGTTTGTGACAGGATCGTACAGACTGTGTAATCGGTCGGCTAACCAGCAGATGGAAAGCGTCTTACCACTGCCGGCAGAATGATGAATGAGATATTTCCGCCCGATATCGCCAGTAACGGAGAAATGTGCTACCGCATTATCTGCAACCTTCCGCACCATACGACTTTGGTGGTACCGTGGGAAAATCGTAAAGGCTGCACGTGCTGGCTTATCGCCCTCCGCCTCGAACTTTGGCACGCGAACTAAAAAGAACGACAATGCCTCCAGCAACTGGTCTTTTGACAACACTTCACGGTAAAGAAACTCCACCGGATATTCGGTGCCGTCCTGAGTAATTTCCTCATTTGTCAGTCCAGTATTATGCCAACGAAAATTCTCCACACGACTCGGATCGGAGGCGGTCATTACATCGCTGGTATCAGCAGCAAGGTAGAGAAATGGATGTTGGAAAATTTTTCGTGAGTGATCACGTGCGGCGAACTGCGCCACCGCATCATGCACATTTTGATTCTTCTCGTGCTTGACTTCCAGCGCCACGATGGGCAGACCGTTGAGAAAAAGCACAAAATCAATTTCCTGATTTGTCTCTCCAAAATAAAAGTGCGGGCGAAATGTTATGCGGTTGTCGTCGTATTTCACTACAGCGATACTCTCAGCAGAACGTGGCCGAGGATAATAAAGATGAAATTCCAGCCCACGCACCTTCAAACCATGGCGCATAATCATCCAAAGCGGGGTATGCACTAATTCCTTGTGTAGAGCGCGAAACACTTCTTCACGGGCATCTGTACCATAGTCCTCAGTCAATTTTTTAATCATATCAGCTTGCGTAGTTTCGAGAAAATTCCACATCTGTTCCTCGGCAATGTAGTGTTGCCTATCTGTAATATCTGATTGTGCGAGCACACCGAAACCATGTACGCGGATGAGAAAATCCGCAATATGTTTTTGAAATCTATGCTCTGGAGGTAATGTCGTCTCCATTACTCGTCCTCCCCCATTTTTTTTACCCTGTTATCGAATCCCTCCTAGTATGCGTCAGCTTCACATCTGCCTCCAAAACTCGTTGTTGGCCTGTAACACATTCATGGATCAGTGATTTGCGGTAGAAGGTTAGGGTAGATATTTGATTTTCTATGTTAGCAACGAGGCTCTTAATGCCCTCAAGCTCGGTGTCTAGAAACGCCACAATCCGCTCTTGCTCTTCCACAGATGGAAGCGGTAGCGGGAAAGCGCCCACTTTCGTGGAATTTGTAGAAGCAAGATTTGTCGTTTTCTTCCCCGTAGCCTCAAAGTAATCCCGCCCATAACGCGAGGCAGTAAGATACGTCAGGAACTTTGGTAGTAGCTTGTGCCGAAAGCAACGTACCGCGAAGATATGATTTTGGTGCAGGCAGTCTGGAATCTCTCCACTCCACAGAAATCCTCTGCCTAACTTATCTAAATCTCCCCCTTCGGTCATAAGGACATCATCAATGCGTAGTTCCACACGCTTAGCCACCTCAAGCGGAACTTCAATGATTGTGACATCCTCCAAGGCAAGATATCCATCTTGAACGTTGGCTACTCGCAAATAAGGACGTTCAATGACTGGACCATCATATACCTTACCAAGTGTCAGTCCTCCTTGAATCTTTGCTACCCGCTTAAGGCAGATCAGATCCCAACCAACTGGCACTTTCTCCATCCAAATACTTCCTGTTTGTCGAAGTTCTGCATGCTCATCAAGACCACGAGTCACGGCTCGCTGAATCGCTTCTTTTCGTAACGCATCCAGTGTCTCGAGTTGAAGACATTTAGTAGCTATCGCCCTGTCAATCTCTACGCAACTCGATTCCAGATACGCCGCAATCCGTTCTTGCTCCGACAATGAGGGAAAGGCGAATTTTGTATTCAAGTAATCGGTTACGCGAAGATTCTGTATTCCCGTTGTCTGCTGGATATGTGCTGTATTAATACCGCAGTTGTAAGCAGAATCAAGCAGATATGCGACGAACAATGGACTATCTTTCGGACTACAGTCCGTCTTCGCCATAAAGTTAGAGCAGATAGCATCAAACTCGATCATACGTCCTAAAACTGCACGACCTACCGCCTGTTTCTCCCCTCCTCCAGATTTCTCCAAAAGTACTGTGCGTTCTCCAATGATCCTCCCAGGAAGCTTCGACTCTTTAACTCTACGAATTGTCAAGTCATCTATTGCGACATCTATACCTCGAATATCCGCTACACGAATGACAGCAATTTCGACTCCCTCATCGTGAGCATCAAGATCGTCACCCCACTCACCACCAACAATCGCTCCTAACCGGTCACGAATCCTATCGACATGCCAGTCGGTTGGTGACGCACCGAGAACACTTGACTGCAAAGCATTGGTATCAGTTATATTCATTATACTAGCCCCTCAAGCATCTTCTCCGCCTCTTTCTCCAGCTTCCAAAACGTGGCGAGCAAATCCCTTGCAGGCGTAGGCGGCTTATATTTATAGAAGTATTTATTGGGCAAGATTTCATATCCTAGTTGCGGACTATCCTGCCAGCGGATAATCGGTTTGCCGATTTCACTTTTCAAAAATACTTCGATATCTTCACCATACGGAATATATTCGTCATCTTTCAGATAGTGACGGTGGGTCCACTCAATTGCAAGAATTTCTGGTTTATCGTCCATTAATTCCTTGAACTTTTTAGCAATATTATCCATTGGAGTGAGTACGAGAGTCACTGCTTTTTCACCCTCCTCCAATTTTATCCGAATAAGGAAAGTCAGCTCGCTATCATAATACTGCATTTCTTTCTTTAGATTCGCGGCGGTAAAGGCTTTTTCATACGGCTCGCTGAGAACTGCTGGCTGATCGTGTACGTCGAACTGCCAAAAGACTACGTTAACCTTATGATAAGCAAAGTCCTCGTATTGAAAAATTTTCACGTGATCATCAGCATAATCTTGATTCCAGCCATTGCAGTAGCGCTCTTTAATCCATTCGCGGTGAGTATCGGTCATGCGATTGCGTTTGTTACCGAAGGATTTTGGTTCTTTTTCGAACTGTTGACGCCCATCAATAAGCATTACGCGACCTTGATGCGCAGCAGGTTTATCGTTGCGTAACATCCATATATAAGTAGAAATCCCTGTGTTATAAAAAAGCTGATCCGGTAGCATGACGATCGCATCGAGCCAGTCATTTTGGAGAATCCAGCGACGAATTTCACTTTCTCCCGAGCCGCAGTCACCGTTAGATAATGGAGATCCGTTGAAAATGATAGAAATACGGCTAGCCCCTTTTGCCGGTTCCTTCATTTTGGCGAGCATAGTTTGTAGGAAAAGTAAGGCACCGTCATTCACCCTCGGCATTCCAGCCTGATAGCGGGTCTTCACCAGTTTGCGCGCCTCATCTTCATAGCCATCCTTACCACCCCAAGTAACGCCGAACGGTGGGTTGGAGAGCATGAAGTCAAAGCGAAATTCTGTCTCTGGAAGCTGATCGCCCGGTTCCTTACTATCCTTATTATGCGGAATGAGTGAGTTCCCAAGAAACACCTTAGCCTGTTGGTCGTTCTTGATAAGCAAATCAGCCTGGCAGATTGCATAATTCGTATGCGAAAGCTCCTGTCCGTGGACAGTGACGTATTTCTCAACTTTGGCTTTTTCCTCGGGCGTAGCTGCGCGGTCAAGCAGGTGCTCTTTGGCCACCGATAACATCCCCCCTGTCCCACATGCAGGGTCATATATGGAAATATGCTTCTCGGGAATGGGGATATCAAGCAGTTCAACCATGAGTCGGATGACTTCACGCGGTGTGAAGTGTTCTCCAGCTTCCTCGCCACTTTGCTCCGAGAATCGCCGAAGCAATTCCTCATAAATATAGCCCATCTCCAGTGGTGAAATCTTATCTGGTCCAAGTTCCAGTTCCTTGTATTGACTCAAGATGGGTGCAAGGCGGTTGTTCTTCACCACCGTCCTAATTGTAGCGCGATAATTAAAGTGTTCGATGATATCGTCCACATTTTGAGAGAACCCATTGATATAAGCGCGAAAGTTCTCTTCAAGAAGCATCTGATCGTCCTGGAACACCTTACTTAACGTCCAGTCCGTCTTATTGAAAAACGGGGCATTGCTGATTTCTAATTTTTTTACCAGCTCTGCAAGCTCCTGATCTGTTAGTTTAGGGCGTCTGGCCAGCACCTCAATACCCTTGTCTATGCGCCACTTATTCAATACACACTCTAAACGACGAATGATAATGATTGGTAGAATGACAGCTTGATATTCGTAAGCCTTGAACTTGCCACGTAGTCGTTCAGCGGATTTCCAGATGTCGCCGGCGAGATTATCGAGCTTTGGTTTATTAACAGATAGTACCATATAGTGATTTCCTCCGTTATATAAATGTTTGTACGATTTTCAACACAAATATTCTATTTTACATACTTGCATTTCCCTACCTTTTTTAGTGTACTCTTTTCTTTAACACTCATGTGTCAATAATTGATCTAATGAACTCGAAAAAAATCACTTAACTGCTTACATTCGCTAAATCGTGATAATATCCTTGCAAAACTATTATTTTTCCTTATTTAAGGATAATAGCAGTTTTATTAAAATATTGATTAGTAAAGATGACCGTTCCCTCGGCGACTTCTAGGGCGAGTATTTTCGGTTTTTGGAGCCCTCGAGGTCGCTTCCCCCACAGACTAACAATAAAGAAAAACAGACCACGCTTCTGCGATTGAAACAGGTACATGCTTTTCGTACCTGTTTCAATCGCAGAATGGTGGCCGTTCAATATGTGCGACATGGATACCTATTAAGACCGCTCTCTGCTCTGGAGCAGGGCTGGATCCGTACTATAAGTAGGTGCCGATGGTTGGTTTTCTGGGGCGGACGTTGGCATTGGCGGAAGGCTTTCTTAGCACCTAGCGACGTATGCTAGAAGGGTAACACGCTAGAGATTATCTACGAAGATCAATCGCTCCCCAATGTTGAAAACTAAATTCTTTATTAGAATCATGCACTAGTTGAGCAAAACAGGAGTTTCCTTTACTGTAAATTGCTCAATAATAGGTCCATCCTTTGAAATACTTTTAAACATATAGAATTTAGCATTTCCTTGATCTACCATTCCTTGAAACTTCATGCGAAGTATACGAATTAGTCGGTCATCACAGGTAGATATTATAATCTGCGGTCGAACTGGCAAATCAGAGGAAATTATCCACGAACGAAGTAACTCAGCAAAAGCATAAACATTTAAATCATCAAAATGTAATATTGGATCATCAAGCATTATAGTTTGTAATCCTGACCATGTCTGAGTAGTGGCAATACATAAAAATATACTCAGTGCAATAATTCCCATTTGAGATTCTGATAAGTAATCTCCAGGGGCGAGAAACTGATCTTTTTCAAATCCAATCCGAACCGGAATATTACTCCCACTTGGACATATATCGACTTTGCCGAATCCATATACTGGCCGTAGTCTGCGCTGAATTATGGTTGCAATCGGGCCTATAGCCTTACAATATTTTTCCAAGTTTCCTTTTTGTATTTCCTTTAGCATACCTTGGATATTAGATAACATAGTAATTTTTTTCTTCGCCACATTCAATGCTAATACTTTATCTTCTTTCTCTAAATCAATCTTCTTCTGTCTGTCTAAAAGCCGGCTCACAGCTGCAGATCTTTCTTTTGAATCAGCCCTAATTTCAGCAATTAGGATTTTTTCTCGAATATCCTCTATTTGTGAAAGATTAGATTTCATTTCACTGACGCGTTGAAGTAGGGTCTCTTCGCTAAAATCAGGCGCCATTTTCTTCCCTTTTATATTGGAGAATAAATTATTTAATTGATTTTCAATCTGTCTTTGGGTTATTTCTAGATCATTGACTGTTAAATTGCAATTTTTATAATCTATATCTGTTTTCTGGAACTGGTCCTCAATATAAGATATCTCTTTTTCATATACTTCTTTCTTTTCGACTATCTGCTCACGCTTCTTTTTATAGTTGTAAATTAATTCCTCCACTTCAGTTCCAATTACATTTTCAGGAAGTCCTTTAATTAATATTTCAGTATTTAATGCCCCGATAAATCTCTCTTTCTCTTTGATTTCGTTATAATAATTTCTGAGAACTCTTTCATGATTTCCTCGCTTTTCTACCAATATTTGAATGGATTGAAACTTACTTTCATATTGATCTTGCGATTCTTTTAATTCCTCTGCATTATTTTTAATTAGGGATACTAAATCACTTATGCGACCCATGATTTCTTCTTCTATTCTTTTTAAATTATTAAATCCGGCTACAGAAAAGCGTTCTCTCAGAACGCACAAAGAATTGTTGTAGCTAATTTCATCTACTTCTAATTTACGAATACTATCTATACTTTTTTGGACTTCCTGTTGTGATTGATTATATACTTTTTCAAATACGACTAAATTCCCCTTTTCCACATCGTATTTGTGAGTCTTAGATGTAAGCGCAACTGATTCTTCTTCATATTGTTTGTCAATCAAAGCAAGCAATTGCTCTTTCGAGTTGTGATCATGCCCACATAATGGACAATTTGACCCGCGAATTAAGTCACGTAGTTGATGAACTAAAGAACGAGTTTTATCAAGAGCATTACGTTCGAATTCTAACTCAATCATTATTATATTTAGATTATTTCTGGCATTGAGATATTCTTCTTCAGACTGCGCTAACACTTGCTTTTGACTCATTAATGTAATGTTCATTTCTACCTTGGCCTGCTCTATTAACTGAAACTGTTGTAAAGCATCGATGTACTTAGGAATATCTTCTTGTAGCTTTTTTAGTGAGCATAAGCTTTGTTGGTTTTTATTATACTCTACCTGCAATCTATCCGATTCTATTTTTATTTGACCTAATATATTTTCTTCTACAGTAATATTTTTCTTAATCGAGGCAACTTCACCTTCAGCTTTTTTTAATTCCACCGATAAACTCTGTATATAATCACTAGCTTGTTTTAATAAAGGTATCTGGATTAAAAGCCACTCATGATTTCCGACATCAGCAGCAACTCTTTTAATAGCATTTTCTTTTTCTAATTTCAATTGTAGAAGATCTGATAATCGCCTTTCGAACTGCTCCCGCTTTTCTTTTATGACTGTTTGATTGTTTTGTTCTTTGACCAACTGGGGTTTAATTACCTGATTTTTTTGCGTTAAATTATCTCGCTCACCTATCCAGTTATGTACTACATATAAATCATTCAATTTAGTTTCTGTTTCTGTTTTTCTTACCTCTACTATTGAACGTAGCTCTTTTAAGCGTTCTAGTAATGTTCGCCCTTCTATCTCACTAACATTCCCGCCCACAGAATTGCCTAACCCCACCAGAGCTTCATATTCAATTTCTTTCTTATCAAAATTTTGTTGTTCTACAGGCATTTTAAATTGCCCAAGTTCATTATTTATTTCTTTTTCTGCTTGACCAAGTCGTGTTAACTCACATTCGATTTCATTAATTTCTTTCTCAACAACATCTCTAGCTTTCTCCAAGCGATTAATACCTTGCACATAATCTTCAAGAGAGAGCATTCGCCCTAAGAGGTCGTATGGCAGTGTTGATTCTTTCCGTATCCCCTCGGTCAATTCCGCTTGATATTGGTTTGAAAGATGACTTGCACGAAAAAGATTTACTAGTCGTTCTACATTTTCTTTATACGTTGTCTGTGTTAACTTTAACAATACATCTTTCCGATTCTTTATCTCGTTATTAATTCTAACTTCATGATCAGGCAGACCTCGAGTAATTATAAAGTCTTCATTCTTCCCATTTTCTACTACTTTAGCAGTCAAAGAAACCTTCATTTGATCGCGATAAAACAGATTTGGAAGCGACTTTAACCTCTTATTGAACCTTTTAACCTGCCCTGTCGTCACATAATCGACTGCGTCGAAAAACGAAGTTTTTCCTAAGCCGTTCGGTCCACCAATTACAATAAGATCTGCATCAAGATCAAACTGTTGCTCTTTGCCATATGCCCTAAAAGCTTCGATGTTAAGTTTGACTAACCTAGTTTGCTTCAGTGGAAATGCTTCCTTTGCCTCCCTAATTGCAGAGACCTTTCCAATTTTATTTTTATCAATATTATCTGGTAGATTGTCTAATATTTTATTCATCTTGCTTTGTGTCAGAATTCCATTTGCACATTCAAAGCCTAAACCAGCTTGTATAAGAACTTTTTTAGCAGATTGTGGGAGCATTTCTCGTTCACGTGAATTTCGCAATGAAGCTATTGGAAGTCGCATGATATGTTCATGAATTGCCTCTTCCATAGGTAAAACAAACTTTCTACAATGCATGGCATTTCTTTCAATTCTCACTATTACATCCATTAAGGCATCTATGTCTGATGGTTCATATAAATATGCCAATGATGGTTCAACATTATCTTTGCTGGCATGAAGTTCTTTTGAGATGTGGCGTAGAAACAATTTTTCCGACTGTCTCCATTGGTTAGCATCTTCATTTAAAAATAAAGGAACAAACCCTACAATATCGACAAAAGGCGAATCAATCCATTTCTTTCGATAAATAATTAATTCCTCATCAGCACTCATACATTCTACGCCTGGCGTAATCATTTCTAATTCTTCGGTAATAATATCTTTGAAATTTAAAAGAAACATTACATCACCCCCAGTTCCTTACCTAAAAATTGGTTTAGTTGCTCAGTATTATCAATATCTCCAAGGATACTAATTATTTTACTGCTTGGTATATACCTAATGCGCGGCTGATCAGTAAATTGTCCAATTTCAGGTTCTCCCATTAATGATCCCCTATATACCCATTCAGGTGTCGTATGTCCTATTACTACTACTTGATCACATCGACTAATGCAAATTTCCCCTTCATCTATACTGGTGCGAATTTCTTCTTCAAGTTCACAATGACTTTTTTGTTGGTGACCATCTGCAACGATTAGAATATTGTGTATATCATTTATATTAAAATTGCCATGATATTTACCATTTATATTAAAATCATCAAAAGCTAGTGATAAAAGAGCTTGGTTTCTTATTAAATTGCTTGTAGATATACCTTCAACATCAGATTTCCAACTATCACATTCTTTCGCTTTAAAAGATTCCCATCGGCACAAAAGTAGCATCTTTTCGTAAATTACACTATTAGTAAAATTTCTACTTTGCATGATAGTTTGCTCGATGTATTGGCTCAATCCTTCAGCTATACTTGTTTGCTGAGAAAACCTTCTTAAATAAATTTCGCTAGTATCCAAAAGATCTCCAAACGTTTTAACATAAGGATCTACAGCAGTTGCTACTACAGGCCATCTTTTAGGGCAGCATACCGATAAATCAGCATCTAAGCAAATCAATTTAGCCTCTTTAAATGGAATCCTTGGATCACCAGAACGTCCTGCCGTCGCCGTGGGAGGAACAAAATAGACTGTATGAATAACAGGATTATTCTCTCGAAATCTTTGTTCTCCACAACCTTGTAATCCATGTCTTTCTTTGGAGATTACTGTCGGTCTAGGTAAAGTACTTAAACCATAAGGTCCATCCCTGTAAATAAAGGAACTCTGTCCATAATCGCTACTATTAATTGGTGATGCTGTATTAGCCATTACAATACATGCACGGCTATCATAAACATTACACCATAAACCACCTGTTAGGCGCTCACGTGCTTCCTGTAAAAAATCTATATTATCAGGTTTTGGATTATGCTGAATTACCGGAATAATCCAAAATGCATTGACAAGATACTCTTTTCTTGTCAATTCAATCATTTCTGAAGCTAAGCTATTAATTTGTGAGATACTGCCTTGCCTTCCAATCCAATCGAAACAAATAGGAATAAAAAAGCAAATAGGTGCTCTGTATATGTCTGTAGGAGTAGTTGCAAATACTATAAATTGATCACCTTCACACATCATAGTATTGTCTTCAGGACCCGCTGGAAGATGTTTTGGTTGAACATAAAAATTTACATTTTCATTTACTTTTTCTAATATTACTGCAGTATTAACCCATTCTGCTCTATTAGCCGAGTCGGCCATATGCGCCTTTGTAATATCTGTTAGGTCTGACTTACCTAATAGTTCTAGGAAATCCTTCTTACTAAGACCATCCATACCACCAATTAAAATTTGATATGATACAGTTGAATCTTTCATACGATCATATAGCAGGTTAAACCCTTCTAATCCCGGTATCCCATATTCAGGTACTAAAATAATATTTGTCTTTGTATTATGTCCAGCTTGAACGGGGTCTTGAGCTAAATCCATTAATTTTCCTAAGTCTGCTAATTGCTTTGTTTTAAATTCAGGTCTCCACTGAAATCCTATGTTCTTATATAACTTGTCATGAACTAAAGGTTGCATAATTAGCATTCCTAACCAATCTTGTGCAGATAATGGTGATGATAACCTTGTCAGACTAATCATTCTCAGTACTCCTAAATTATAATGTTACATCCTAATTTCTGCATTATATCGCCATAACCTTCCAAAATATTTATTTTTTTTATAGAGTATGCGAATAAGACGAGCCAGTGAGCGGATATGCTTCTCGCAAATTCCATACAGCGGCTCGTCCGCTTTGGCGTAGCGAAGTAGATATTCTTTTTAAATTTCCTTACATTACTACATTGCATATTGAGGCGTAATCTTTCAAATAGCTAACTCGCCCCTTCTCAGTCTAAAAATAGCGCCGAGTCCCGCCCATTAATTCGATGAGCCACTGGCTGCACTTTTCCCACTTGCGCCTGAGAAACAAAACTGGCTAGCATCTCCGCATTCTGTTTACTCATATCTAATTTGTTCTGCAGGACGTTTTTATCTTTAGCATCTTCCTGACTGATGACTATAGTCTCCTGTACCCTTGTCTCATTTTCGGCATCTTTACGCCAGGCGAAATAAACTACTATAATAACAACTACAATTAAAATGCCTATGACTATATATCCCCTATCCAATTTGCCAAAATTAATCATAATCATTCACCCCCTTTTCTTGTTTCCTTCAATAAGCATCATCCTTGTAATCACGCCTACAACTATCAATCTAAACACTCCTACGTCTTCCGTAGATTCCCGCCCCCACCATTCTGGCGTCAAAATACCAAAGGTATTAGCCCATTCCCACTGGACAACGGGCGAGCCCCCCCCCCCGACCGTTTCCGCGGACTTCGTCCTTATTTTTGCGATAAGACTCGAAGAGTCAGCCGTCGTTCCTGAGCGGTTTGGCCCGCAGGGCCAGCGAACGTGCCTCATGCTTTCGCCCTCACTAGCAGATATGGACTGCGTCCTCATTAACACCGACGGACTAGCGTCCTCACAAACCTGGTTGGGCAGTTCGTTTCCTCGGACTTCGTCCTTATTTTTGCGGTAAGACTCGCAGAGTCAGCCGTCGGTCCTGAGCGGTTTAGTCCCGCAGAGACAGCGAACGTTCTTCATTCCTAGCGCCGAATACCGCAGGTATTCCAGCAGTCCCCTTGACTCGCAGAGTCAATCGTCGTGCCTGAGCGGTTAGGCTCGCAGGGCCAGCGAACGTTCCTCGTTCCTAGCGCCGAATACCGTAGGTATTCCAGCGGTCCCCTTGATTGACTTTGCATGGGCGGGTTGGATCGGTTACACTAAAATAGACAGTTTTCTTAAGGGATAGTAAACTAAAAACAAAAAGGACGGAGAGATTACTATGCTTCCAAGAAAACGTAGACAATTTACTGATGAATTCAAAAACCAAATGGTACAACTATACTTGAATGGCAAACCGCCATCAGAAATCGTTCGGGAATATGATTTAACGAAAAGCGCATTTGAGCGTTGGGTAAAACAGAGGCAAACAAGTGGATCATTTCGTGAAACAGATAATCGCAGTGATGAAGATAATGAACTGATCAAGTTGCGTAAAGAAGTTCAGCAACTGCGAATGGAAAATGACATTCTAAA
>NZ_JBGJZL010000023.1:0-26270 GCF_042610375.1 Pelosinus sp. sgz500959 | reverse complement strand
ATGAGATCTCTCATTCGTAAGAAGTAAGACCCCTTGTAGATGACAAGGTTGATAGGCCAGGTGTGTAAGTCCAGCAATGGATTCAGCTGACTGGTACTAATAGGTCGAGGGCTTGACTTAATCCGTTAGCACGTTGTGCTAACTCAATTAATCCTAAAATACTTTTGCTTTTGATGTTAGCATTAACATGCTAACGAAGCGACTTACTCAAATCTTTTAACAAAGATTTGGTGCGCTGCTTCTGTGAAGTTTTGAGAGAGCATATCTTTCAAACATTTGAGCTCTACGGAGTTTAAATGATGTTAGCATTTCGATGCTAACGAAGCGACTTACACAAATCTTTTATCAAAGATTTGGTGCGCTGCTTCACTTTATCCAGTGACGATAGCTAAGGGGTCCCACCTGTTCCCATACCGAACACAGTAGTTAAGCCCTTATACGCCGAAAGTACTTGGTTGGAAACGACCTGGGAGGATAGGTAGTTGCTGGTTAAGGCACTCATTCTTTTATGAGTGCCTTTTGTTTTCGCTAAAAACAATATGATCCACTAGCTCAGTTGGTAGAGCACCTGACTTTTAATCAGGGTGTCGATGGTTCGAGCCCATCGTGGGTCACCATTTTTTAGAATATACTTATGTGGCCCAGTAGTTTAGCGGTTAGAATGCCGCCCTGTCACGGCGGAGGTCGTCGGTTCAAATCCGATCTGGGTCGCCATTACTATGCTGGAATAGCTCAACTGGTAGAGCACCTCACTTGTAATGAGGATGTTGCGGGTTCAAGTCCTGTTTCCAGCTCCATTCAATCGGCGGCATAGCCAAGTGGTAAGGCAGAGGTCTGCAAAACCTCTATTCCCCAGTTCAAATCTGGGTGCCGCCTCCAATTTAGTTCAAGTCCGTTCCTTCGCACAAAACCAACGATTATCTAGGAACGCTATTGGTGTTATTATATTAAATCATTTTGTTAATAAAACTCGCAAGCAGTCATGCTTGCGAGTTTATTTATTCATCAGAAGGATTAAGTAACTTATCCTTCCACTTGGCTAGGCTGGCACAACTTGAATAATGGCTCATAGAAAAATAAAAAAGTTCTTACCCATAAACAGATAAGAACTGCATGAAAAAAATTGAATGTCAGAATAAAGTTTTAAGATATTTTTTATTCTATGATTTAATTAATACCGCAATAACATCGTTGGCTATATCGAAATTCGTCAATAGGTTGCGTTCTTTTTTCAGCCTTATCGGTACTAAATGAACTTTCATCCTTGCGACTCAGCATTGTATCTTTCCAAGTCTGCGCCATAACTCCAGTTGACAGATCTTGCTTCATCGAATCAGTTCCAATAATTTGCTTGATGAGTATATTTTTTTTCAAGTCAATACGCCTCCTAGATTCCTTTGTTAAAATTACGACAATTTTTATTATTCATTAATTTTGGAATCATTACAATTTTCCTTTCTTTATAGTACACTATTAAAATGAAAAGGTAAAATTGATATTTGTAATTAGTGATATTCGTTTTATCTATTAGGAAAAGAAATAAAGTTGCTTATGGTTATACATTTATCTGAAGACTAGATCGTTATAAGGTTTTTATCTTCTCTAGTTAAGATTGCGTGTTAACTTTTTCGTGATCAAATTTTCAAGGATATTATTGTGACATAGCGAATATAAGTAGATAAGTTATCTAAAGCTAGCCATTGCACTGTATCTACAGTACATTAATGCAATAAAAACTACTAAAAATAAGGAGAGTATTATCTATGGAAAATAAGGAATCAAGTGAAATGCCAGTAAAAAAATCATGGAAAGAAAATATAAATACTTTTATTGCAGTGACGACTTTGATTTTGGCAGTGTGTGCAACGTTGACTGCATTTAAAGCGGCAGGTTATGGCAATAAAATGGTTTTAGCCCAGAGCCAAGCTTCTGATCAGTGGGCTTATTATCAAGCTAAAAGTATTAAAGAAACAACGATACAAGCTCAACGAGATATGGTAGAACTAACCATGGAACAAACAGGCATAACGGAACGCTATAAAGAAAAAATTATACAGTATGACAAAGAGATAGCGCGTTATAAACAAGAAAAAAATGATATCACTGTAGAGGCTAAGCGGTTAGAAGGTATACGGGATGCTTCTCAAGGGTACAACAGTAATTTTGGACAAGCTTTAATTTTCCTGCAAATTGGTATTTTATTATCCTCATTGGCTTCCATTAACAAAGTAACTTTTTACTGGTATATGGGGCTTGCTGCTGGAGGAACAGGTGTAATCATGTTTATTTATACAATGGCAACAATCGTTTAAATCATATACTGGTTATGAAATGGTAAATCATAGTGAAAAAGGTCGTTGCAGGAAAAATATATAAGTTAAGAAAGGGAAGATTATGAAATCATTTTTACGAAAAACTACACTGCAGATTATCCTAGTGACTTTATTTTTCTCATTCATGGTGGCCGTTCATCCTGCAGCTGCATCTGAAATGACCACAGATTTAGTAAATATACAAATCCTCACAATGAATGATTTTCATGGAGCATTAGTGGAAAATGGTAAAAACCCTGGTGCTGCAAAAATAGCCCAGTATCTAAAGGTGATGAAGGGAAAAAATCCAAATGGGACCTTGATTTTGAGTGCTGGTGACATGTTTCAGGGAAGCCCTGATTCTAATCTTTTATATGGTAAGACAGTAGTAGAGGTTATGAATGCCGTTGGTTTTGATGCCATGACCATTGGCAATCATGAATTTGACTGGGGTGTAGCTATATTGAAAGAGCGGATTGCTCAATCCCATTTTCCTTATATCTCTGCTAATATTCTTGACAAAAAAACTGGTAAGTCAGCTGATTTTGTTACACCATATACAATTTTTGAACGTGATGGCATTAAAATTGCCGTAATTGGTTTGACGACACCAGAAACAGCTTACAAATCCAGTCCTAAAGTTATGTCAGCTTATTTATTTGAAGATCCTGCAAAAACTGTTAATGCCCTGATACCTGAACTTAAGAAAAAAAACGCAGATGTTATTATTGTTTTATCTCATATGAGTAGCTTTATGGATAAAACAACAGGTGAAATCACAGGGGAAGTTACTGATATGTTAGAAAATACTAACCATATTGATGCCGTTATATCAGGTCATTCTCATCAATTTGTTCATGGAACAGTCAATGGTGTCCCAATTGTTCAGGCTAATTATTTTGGCCGAGCTGTTGGTAAAATAAATTTCTTATTTAAAAAAAGCACCAGGCAGATTTTAGTGTCTAGTGCTGATACGATTCCATTACCTTTTGATGGATTAACTGCTGAGAAAGAAGTTGAAGGAATCATTAATAAGGCTCAAATTGAAATTGCTCCAGTCAAAAATACTATTCTTGGTAGTACAATAAGAGAACTGAGCCATGACCGGGAGGCTGGGCAATTGTCACTCCTTGGTCAATGGACAGCCGATGCAATGCGGGAGGCCACTGCTGCTGATATAGCTTTCGAAAATGCTGGTGGTATCAGAACGAACATTCCTGCGGGCAATATTACTATGGGTAAACTTTATGAAGTATTTCCATTTGATAATACTTTAGTTACAGTAGAAATGACAGGTGCTCAAGTCATGAAAGTTCTGCACCATGGTATTGGGAATCGTAACATAGGTATGGTACAGTTTTCCGGGCTAAAAGTAATCTATGATAGAGAGCAGACTGATGACCAACGTATTAAGGTTACCCTCTTAGATGGTACCCCTCTTGATCTTACTAGAAACTACAAGATTGTGATGAACGACTTTATGGCTGCAGGCGGCGACAATTTTACCATGTTTAAAGAGGGGAATCGGCAAACGGATACATACATACCATTGAGAGATATGTTCGTTACTGCCATTAAAAAACTAAAAATCATTGATTTCAATGGTGATAATCGTTTTATGGAGATCAAACCTACTGCAATGAATGTCTTAGCGATTGCTGCCTAATAAATAGTTAAATCAAGGACATACCAAAGATAGACGTGAGGTTGATTTCTACTTTAATTGGTGGATTATGGTGTGGTTTCCAGCCGCCCTGATGATTCAAGATTTGCCTATCAGAAATATAACACTAAGTTTGTTGGAGTTCATCTCGCAGAATTGCCGTTTATTTATCTTTATTTAGAATTTATAATTAATTCAGAAGATGTGTGAGTCATGTGGTGCGCCATTACTTAAATGATACACCCTTATTAAGTTCAGCTTTTACTGCTTTTATGATTGTTAAGTGCTATTATGAAAAAAACTTGACAATAAAAATAAATATTGTTATAGTTAATGAAATTTAATAGATTAGTATTATAATACAAAGATGTATTAGCGAGAATTATTGTTCTTGTTAGTGCGTCTTTTTTCTTGTATAAGTTCATTAATATGGAATGAACGTTTCTACCAGGCAACCAGTAATTGCCCTAGGCTACAAGAAGCAAAGGATAGTACTCTGTTTATTAGTTAGTTGATAACGTGTTAAAGGGTTGGGCATGTTATGGCAGATGATTGAAACAGGTAGGTCTATTTTGCTTATTGTTTCCTAGTTTTTTTATTGACTTAATAAATCGCTGACAGAAGTATAACATTAGTGGAGGGAAAGGTATGTTAACAAAGCAGAATAATTTACGTGCAGCAATCGAAGCTGCGCAAATGGTTAAGATTAAGAAAAATGATGGGGAAGATTATAATTTTAAATTATATGCCTTTGGTGAGCGCGGGACGTTTATCGAGCCAGAGTTAATTACTGAGATAACTGAGAATTTAGCACAAAGTATAACAGAAGAGTTCTCAAACTTTGATTATTTGGTCTCGCCGGAACCTGGCGGTCATACTTGGGGAATGTTGGCAGCATATAGATTAAATAAACCTATTAACATTCTGCGGCTGAGTACTCAAGATAATCAAACTGCAGCAGATAGTATTAAGCGAGAAACGGCATATAATGAGAATTATATTAGTTTTGCTGGGTTTAAATCAGGGGATAGGGTTTTGCTGGTTGATGATGTCATTAGCTCAGGTGGGACAATTTACGCCATAGTTCCACAGTTAAGAAATCTAGGAGTAGAGATTGCCGGAATACAGGTAATTTTGGTGAAGGGTGAGCATTACAAAAAAATGAAAAGCGATTTGTCAGTACCTATTAAGTACTTAGCTAAAATATAAAAGCAATCCAACCTCTATGCCACTCAAATTTAAGTGAGATGTCTTCTTTCTATTTAATAAAATGCTCCGAAAAGAAGAGTCTCCGTAGCACGCTGTAGTCGAAGCTCTTATAAACTATTCTTCTAAATTCAATATTTTATTACAGTATAGTTATGTAGAGCAAAAGCTAGTAGCCAGATTGTGAGATCTGGCTACGCCTTTTATAGTTAATCGAACGTCAACAATTCAGTTTTCATCTGTCATTACGATAGTTAGCTATTGAAAATTTTCTTGCTGATTGCTGGTAATAGCACTAGTAGTACTACTAGATGCTGAATTTAATTGGTTTTGTGCTGTAACACCAATACGGCTATTGAGCTGGCTGATATGCCGATCCATATCTTGGGACATACTTTGGAACATTTGTTGAGCGCTCTTATCGTCTGTAGACGTCTCAAATGTGGCGTAAGTGCCTTTTGCCGATTCTGCTGCAGCCAGAGCTTTTTCCAAATCTTTTTTTACTGTCATTATAGTACCTCCTTAAAGTTAATCCTCTACTATTATTTACAGTTTGATGCGCTTTATATCAGGGATTTAGTGGGACTATTATATTTATTAAAACAGCTGGAGATGATTGAATGGATACGATTTGTCTTTGTGGTAGCTGTCGGTAGATACAGCAGATGACAGAATTGTTTTTGGTACTCACCAATTTGAAATAAAAAATCCTCTGTAGTATAACAAGACAGGGTAATAAATAATATACGAGAAAAACACTGTTAATATTCAAGATAATGTTAACAGTGTTTTTCTCGTATATTAGGCGGGTAATACTATCCAAATTTTGATGCTTTAAGTAAAAAGAAGGGATTATTTTGGATTTAGTAGAAATATGAGAAAATGTTAAACGATCAAGAAAAATTTATAGAAGTGATTAAGGAAAGGAGGGGAATCTATTGAATCCATTCGATGTTTTGGGTTTTACGGAGAATATCAAAGGACGACGGTTATCTAGATATACATGGCTCATTATCTTGACAGCGATCTTCTTGATAAGTGGTCTGTGGATTTATGTTAGCTATCAAACTCGCTATGATTATGACAAAGCGATAGCCGAAGCTTCTACGGAAACTATGAATTTGGCAATTGCTTTTGAAGAACACGAGCGGAGAATCGTAGCCAGTGCTGATAAAGACTTACTTAAACTGAAATACGCTTATGAACGAGATGGTATTTTAAGCCAAGTCGTTGCCGATTACCTTGAAAACATAGGAGATGATGCCCTCCGCAATCAAATTGCCATCTACGATGAACAAGGATTCCTAATTGGAAGCTTCATTAAGGGGCTCCCTCTAACGAACTACTCTGATCGAGCATACTTCCAGGCTCATCGTGACTCCGTTACTGAGACATTGTTCATTGGATCGCCAATTCAACCCAAGAATTTAGGCCAGAGTATCATTCCACTGAGCCGACGTATTAACAAACCGGATGGATCCTTTGGTGGTATCGTTTATATCGGACTAAAGACAGATTACTTTCTTGATTTTTACAATAAAATGCAGCTTGGTCAGGATCAATTGACTATGTTAGTTGGTATGGATGGGATTGTGAGGATCCGTCGGGTTAATGATGATACTACGGGAGGCGGTTTAAATTTTAGGCAAGGTAGTTCATTGTGGAATCACCTCCAAACAGGACGCGCCTATGGCACATACATCACAAATAGCTTCATGGATGGATCTATGCGTGTAATCAGTTATCGCGTAATGCCCGATTATCCCCTCGCAGTCGTGGTCGGTAAATCTGGTAAAGAGGCTCTGTTTAGTTATGAACAGCGTAAACAAGGATATATCCTGGGGGCTTTATTATCGAGCCTATTTTTGCTGATATTTTGTAACTTGCTGATAAACCGAATGGAAAAGCAACTTTATTACAATGCACGAATTAGCGAGTTGAACTTAAAGCTCCAGAGTTTTAATGCTGAGCTGGAAAACACGGTGGCGGAACGCACCATGGAATTACAGGATATTAATACAACATTGGAAGAAGAAATTATGGAAAGGCAATCTGCGGAGCAATCCTTATTAAAGGCTAAAGAAGAGGCAGAACGGGCTAATGTCGCAAAAAGCAAATTTCTTGCCAATATGTCACATGAAATCAGGACACCTATGAATGGAATTATTGGGATGACAGATATAACCTTAATGACCAATTTAGAAGAAAAACAGCGAGAATATCTAACTGTTGTAAAATCATCAACTATGGCACTACTTCGAGTGTTAAATGACATTCTGGACTACTCAAAAATTGAAGCAGATAAAATCGAGCTAGAAGAGGCCGCTTTTGATATTTGTCAAACAACGAATGAAGTGATTGATTTATTTACAATTGCGGCAAAACAGAAGGGCTTATCTATTTCATTAAACATTGACAAGGATGTACCACGTACGATCATTGGTGATTCAGTGCGATTACGACAAGTACTTTCTAATTTAGTGGGTAATGGAGTTAAATTTACCTTACAAGGTCAAATTGTGATTGATATTAAGATTGAGGAAAAGTATGGGGATAAATTAAGATTAAGGTTTGTGGTAACTGATACTGGAATTGGAATTGCAGATGATAAACTTGATAAGCTGTTTAAACGATTTAGCCAAATTGATGATTCCCACACAAAACAATTTGGTGGAACGGGGCTTGGACTTGCGATTTCCCAAAAGCTGATTGAAATCATGAATGGAGAAATCGGAGTAGAAAGTAGAGAAGGGGTAGGGAGCCGTTTCTTTTTTACAGCCGTATTTGGAGTTCATGATGAAGTAGAAGTCCCTAAGGAAGAGATTACCCATCATGAACTCCTTCAATATGAAAATTCAGAGCTTAAAACAGTGCTTCTCGTTGAAGATGATTTAGTAAGTAGAAACTTGGTAACTATACTATTAGAGAAAAATGGTTTTAAGGTGATTGCAGTGGAAAATGGGAGGGAGGCAATTGATGCCTTCGAAAAAGAAAAGTTTGATATGATTTTAATGGATATCAATATGCCTTATTTGGATGGTTATTCGGCAACGACCCAAATTAGATTAATAGAGAAAAATATGAAATTTCGTACGCCGATTATAGCGATGACTGCATATGGCTTAAAAGGCGATCGAGAAAAATGCTTGGAAGCAGGTATGGATGATTATATTAGTAAACCAATTAACATTAATCAAGTTTTGGATATCATTCAAAAGTATATAACGTCAGCAGTTTATACCGATGATGTTTTAAAATAATTTTGATGTAATATCCCTCTGGTAGCATCGGTGAGCGAGGAAGAAGATTATCTAAAAGCTTAGAACTTATTATTTGACTGATTGCTATTCAAAGAAAAAACAGGATTTTTGAAGATAAAAGGCTAATCTTAATTCTAATATGACATTTTGCTATTTAAAGAATTGGGAGGATTTGAAATGATGCAAGGGAAAAGTGAACGTAGCCAATTTTGGGTGAAAGTTCTTCTAATTATATCAATCTTTGTTTTTAGTTTCTTAGGGCGAAATTAAAAATGATAATGTAAAAAAATAAGCTATATGAGATGCTCCCTTTATAATAGACAGTTGAAATAAAAAAACTGTTTCTATGAAGGGAGTATATTTTATAGGACGAAAAGGGAAATATGACTTCAATTTGAATAAAGCCATGATTACTTCATTTGGAGTAGTTGCATAACCTCCTGGTCTTTGGTTTCTGAAAAATCTTTGTAATATGCACCTACAGCCGAAAAAGGATCAGGTTGTACAAGGCATATAAATTTATCAACCTCTTGGGATAAATTAGCTACAACATCTGGTGGAGCAATGGGTACTGCAACAATAATTTTTGATGGATTTAATGTTTTTAACCATTGTATGGCAGCGCGAATGGTATAACCAGTGGCTATTCCATCATCTACGATGAGAGCTTCTTTACCATTCATATCAGGAATGGCAGTTGAACCTATATAATGCAGTTGACGTCTTACAATTTCAGAATAGCCTTGTTTAATCATTCCTTCCATTTTATCATCGGTAATACCGATATTACTTATTGTTCTTTGATCAAAAATAGCGCTGCCATCTGGCATAACTGCACCGATGGCTACTTCTTCATTAGCGGGATGACCTATTTTTCTGGTAACCAATAAGTTAATGACTGTATCCAGAGTTACTGCAATGGGGGCAGCTACTACCACACCGCCTCTAGGTACTGCTAGTAAACATAAATTGCTAAGATGTAAAGTCTTCAGTTTTTCAGCCAATAGTGTTCCTGCTTCANAACCAATAAGTTAATGACTGTATCCAGAGTTACTGCAATGGGGGCAGCTACTACCACACCGCCTCTAGGTACTGCTAGTAAACATAAATTGCTAAGATGTAAAGTCTTCAGTTTTTCAGCCAATAGTGTTCCTGCTTCAGTCCTGTCTTTAAACATGGTGATCCTCCTGATAAACTTTTTAATGCGTTCCCTATATATTTTTCTACATAACAAGATATTTTATCCCTTTTCGAGGGGAATGGGGGCAGACTCATAGAGTAACTGAATCACATGAATTGATATGATTTTTGTATAGTAGACAGAAAGAAGAAAGCACTTTTAAAAATGGTATAATAGATTGGAACGCAAGATAAGAACGAAAGGTGGAACAGTTTCTGAATAATGTGGTATGCAGAATTAACAGTTACAAGTGTATAGGGATTGACAGTTGTAAAAAAACAGGGAAATACCAAGGTTGGGCGGCTTTCTGGCAAGATTCATGCGGCAGTTATGGTTTTGGTGTATATCGTAATATTACGGAACTCATGGCTGAACATTATGATGCGGATTGTTTGCTCATTGATATTCCAGTTGGGTTACCTGAAAATAACCAAGATGAGATTGCAAGGCCTGATCGTGAACTAAGAAGCAGACTAAAAGGGAAATCAGCCAGTGTATTTAACACGCCGTGTAGGCAAGCTGTTTATTCTCAAGATAAACAAGATGCAAAAAAGATTAATCTTCAGTTCTTAGGGAAAAGCTTATCAGAGCAGTCTCTAGGTTTTACCCCCAAAATACGAGAAGTTGATCAGTTCTTATTTGATAATCCCCAATATATCGGTCGCCTACGGGAATCACACCCTGAATATGGCTTTGCGCTATTAAATCATGGTAAGCCACTTCTAAGTAAAAAAAGTGAACGTGTCGGTCTAGATGAACGCAAAGTCGTATTGAATCAGCATTTTAAGCATACAGAAAATGCACTGTGTGAAATCATAGCTCACTATCCAAAGGTATTGATTGATGATTTTGTTGATGCTATGGTGCTGGCAGTTATTGGCCATATTGGTATGGAACATGGATTTGAGACCATTCCAGAGCAACCTCAAAAAGACAGCAGAGGATTGCCTATGGAAATCGCATATAGTAGAAAGTTTTAAAAGAGCTAACTGATCTGACTGAAATATTTTAAAAGATAGGACAGAGAGCGGTATACTTAAGTAATCACCTTGACGTTTTTTTGGAATGGACATTATTTGTCTATTAAACAATGCTATTATAAACAATAGAAATAATAAAGTAGTGGTAGCCATTTAGTAAGATTTTAAGATTAAAATACAAGGAGATTGGCTATGTCTTTTACATTAGATGATAAACTGGTAATTGCTATATCTTCCCGTGCTCTTTTTGATTTAGCTGAAAGTAATAAGATTTTTGAAGAAAAAGGAGAGGAGGAGTATACTAAATACCAGATAGAACATGAGAATGAATTACTGCAGTATGGTGTAGCATTTCCATTGATAAAGAAATTATTAGAACTTCGTAATCCTACAACCCAAGAAACTATGGTAGAAATAGTTTTGATCTCTAAGAATGATCCTAATACGGGGCTACGGGTATTCAATTCTATTGAGAAACATGGCTTGGAAATTACTCGGGCAGCATTTTCTAGGGGGAGATCACCTTATAAATATCTACAAGCATTTAATACAGATTTATTTTTATCTGCTAATCCAGAGGATGTAATGCTTGCCCTGGAAAATGGATGTGCTAGTGCTACGATTTATGAGGGAATCTATTCAGAGCGGAATGATGATTTACAGGAGATTAGGATAGCTTTTGATGGTGACGCTGTTATATTTAGTGATGAAGCCGAAAAAATATATCAAGACATGGGATTAATTGAATTTCAACGGAATGAAAAAGAAAAGTGTGAAATACCTTTAGCTCCTGGTCCTTTTAAAATGTTTTTAACAGCATTAAATAATTTACAAAAAGCTTATAAGAATGAAAAGCAGAAGCCAATAAGAACAGCATTGGTGACGGCTCGTAATGCACCCGCACATAAAAGAGCAATAAAAACATTACGGGCATGGGGCATTGGTGTTGATGAAGCATTTTTCTTAGGTGGATTAGATAAGGCAGCTATTTTAGAAAGTTTTAATCCCCACATTTTTTTTGATGACCAACATACATATTGTCTTAATGCATCCAAGGTTGTACCAACAGGGCATGTACCAAGTGGTGTGAAGAATAAAAAAGAGTTTGATTTAGTGGAATAAATTTGGATTGGCTTATAGATATATAATAGAATTTCTAGTATTTGTTAGGCTTATCAATATCCTTCTGTGGTGAAATGGGAGATTAATAATGAAAGAATTTTTTACTATTGGAGAAATGTCGAAATTATTTCATGTCAAAATTGCAACACTTAGATATTATGATGAAATTGGTCTTTTAAAACCTCAATATACGAATGAGCAGAATAATTACCGATACTATTCAACCCAGCAGTTTGAGAGATTAAATTCAATTAAATACTTAAGAACTTTAGGTGTGCCTATCAATAGGATGCTAGATTTTTATAACTATCGTGAAATTGATACTCTTGTTGAAATGTTAAAAAAGAAACAAAATGAAATTAATGGGAAAAAGAGGGAGTTAGAAGAAATAGAACGTAAAATTTCTCGACGTCTAACGCAAATTGAGGATGCCGTTACTACTCCATTAGACACAATTTTTGAAGTAAAGATACCCGAATGGCGTGTTGCTTACTTACGTCGTGAATATGTTCTTGGAGATGATATCGAATATCCTATTTCAGAATTAAGTACAAATCATGGTATAGATGGGGAAATATTTTTGGGAAAAATCGGTATATCTATTTCGGTTCCTGATTTAAAGTCCAATAAATTTGATCGATATTCTAGTATTTTTATGGTTTTAGAAGATGAAGACCAATTCGCTACGTCTGAAAGAACCTTTCCCTCTAGAAATTGTTTGCAGATTCGTTTTAAAGGAACCCATATGGATTCCTCACGTTACTACCGAAAATTATTTGCATATATGAACGAGCATAATTATGAGTTGACCGGTGATTCTATTGAGATTACGCTGATTGATTATGGTATCACTAATGATAGGGATAAATACGTTACTGAAATAGTATTGCCTTATACCCACAGGTAAATTGTTATAATTGATTTAATCGTTTTTCTTATTGACCCTCTAGTTACTAGAGGGTTTATATTATTGTTAAATGAATTAAGGGGGACGATACAAAATGATAGGTGTAATAGTAAATACAATTGCTGTTATTATAGGCGGGCTTGTTGGGTTGTTATTTAAAACAGGAATTCCTAAAAAAATTGCCGATGCAGTTATGGTTGGGATCGGATTGTGTACCGTTTATATTGGCTTGGTGGGAACGCTAAAGGGTGAAAACCCTTTAATACTTATTGGTTCTATAGTCATTGGTACCATTATAGGAACATTGATAGACATTGATAAACGATTAAATGTATTAGGAGAGGATCTTGGAAGCCGATGTAAGACTTCTTCAGCCAACTCAGTTTCAATTGCAGAAGGTTTTGTTACGGGAAGTCTTCTGTTTTGTACAGGTGCTATGACAATCGTTGGTTCATTAAATGCAGGACTTTCTGGAGACAATAAGATGCTTTTTACTAAATCAATGCTTGATCTGATATCATCTGCGATGATGTCAGTAAGTCTCGGACTTGGTATATTATTTTCTGCTTTTTTTGTTTTAATTTTTCAAGGAGCCATTGTCTTATCGGCACAATTATTACAACCGATTCTTACTCATTCCGTTATTTCTGAAATTACATGTGTGGGTTCTCTAATGATAATAGCACTTGGATTAAACCTGATTGGTATTGCCAAGATTAAAGTAGCAAATTATTTACCTTCCATTCTTATTACCCCACTTTTATGTTGGATAGAAAAAATCATATAACAAGATATGATGATCTAAAATACTATTTCTGCCATGAATAGTGAAGATAGTATAATTCCGATTCCAAAAGGTATTGCCAGAATTTTTAGATCTATAGACCCTTTTTTTATACAGTGGTATAATGATTCCATTTAGACTAACTTAAAAGCATATTAATCATACTAAGTAATCATTACATATTATAAAAATAATGACAGAAGGAAATTAACATTATGGAAAAATCAAAGCTTATTGAAATGATAAAGGATAATCCTAATGCTATAGCCTACATTGATAATCCTACAGATGAGATGAAGTTATTAGCTATTAAAAAAAATGGACTTGCGTTAAAATATATAGATAATCCAACTAGTCAGATGCAAGAATCAGCTATCGACAATAATGCTCGAGCGATTGAATTTATAAATAACCCTACAGAAGACATGATGATAAAAGCTATAAATAGCGGATGGGTTAACTTAGTGTATATTAAAAATCCAACGGATAAGTTAATTAAATTAGCGATAAATCAAGCTGGATGGGCAATTAAATATGTTACTCATCCAAGTGAAGAATTGCAATTATTAGCTGTAAGTAGAAATTACGATTCAATAAAGTTTATAAAAGAACCTTACGCGCGTGTACAAGAAGAGGCTGTAAAAATTAGTTATGATGCATTGCGATATATAAATTCACCTACACATAATGCAGAGCTTATTGCTATTAAAAATAATGAGAAGGCGATTCGATTTATAAATGATTTAGATAAAAATAAAATGTTAGAATTTCTGAAGGTAAATATTTTAGTGATTAAATATGTTATGAAAGAAATATCTAAGGATGAATTAGAACAAGTGTTAAAAGAAGCATTATCAAATGAACATATTGAAGAAAAATATGTGAGAGATTATTTAAATTATAGTGCTATCGATAAGAATAGTGACATTATGCCAATCGATAAGATCATGTTTATTTACAAATATGGAAGTAAAAAGGCAAAAAAAATAGCTGTAGATGAAAAGCTGAAGATGATATAGGAGAGAAAATAATGAATTTTATAGCCACATTAAAAAGTGTTGATTTAGTACTATCTACTGGAGAGGTTCCTTTAATTGTTGGTGAAAGCGGAATAGGAAAAACAGCTTTAGCCAAGGAAATTGCTACAGAAAATAATTGGAGTTTATTTGTTATTGATGGGAATCTCCTGAAAGAAGGTGAAATAGGTGGTCTGCCAACGATAGAATCTTATGAAAGAGTTAATCATAAAGGAGATAAGGCCCTAAAGAAAGCTACAGCCTATGCCGTTCATCATAAGTTAAGAGAAATTGATGAAGAAATATCAAAAGGAAAAACAGTTCTTTTATTTATAGACGAGATCAATCGTTGTGAACATACAGTACAACAGGAACTTATGAATTTAATATTAAATAGAGAAATTAATGGCTATCAATTACACAAAGACGTAAAAATAGTAGCAGCGATGAATCCTTCCAGTAAATATGGTTCGGATTTTGATTACCAAGTTGTCGATATGGATGCAGCGCAAGAAAATAGATTTGTGTGGTTATATATGGAATCTGATTATATCCAGTGGTTAGATTGGGCAATCGATACAGGAATTGAGGAAAAGGTTATAGAGTTTATCTCAACCTTCCCAGAATATTTGCATAAAATAAATGAAAATGATATAAGAGCTACTCCAAGAAGCTATGAAAGAATTTCTAGCATTTATAAAATTTATAAGGAGAAAAAAGATTCAATACCTAGATCCGTGTTTTTAAATGTGATAAGAGGAAATGTAGGAAAATTGATTGCAGAAGAGTTTGTTAGTTTTGTTGAATCAGATCATCATTCACTACTCTCTTATGAAGATATCTTTTCAGGAGATTGTCTTCATGAATCGATGATAGAAAGAATAAAAAAGGAAAGTCATACAAGACTTTATCTATCCGCAAAGAATATTTTAAAAAACTTAGAATCAACTATAAAAAATGATCATGATGACTCAAGTTATTATATTGATCGATTAATTGAGTTGTTAAAACTATATCCTGTAGACTTAATGATAGGAATCATGAAGGATATTAAACATAGTTATATTGAAGTATACAAACATGCCATAGAAAATGAAGCCTTTGTAGAATCCTATTTCGAATCTTATAAATTAATAAGGTGATAATGCATGGAAACTTATTTTGAAACCCTTGTGAAAGAGCTTTATGAAAAAGCAACTAAAATAATTACTATTTTTTTAAAAGAAAATCGTAACGCTAATCCCTCTAAGCTAACTATACCAAAAGATTTTAAAGAAGAGTTTTTTAGCCTCGTAGATAAAGTCAATTTAAGTCTTATGGAAGACAAAGATAATTTCTATGGATATTTTTTGTTTCAAATGTCAAGAGAAATAAGATTTGATATCAGTAGCCCTACTGCTGTGAATTTTAAAGGCGCTAACTATGTTATCTATTTTAATCCTATCATTTTTTTAACTCTTACTATAAAACAAATGGAAAGTACAATTAAACACGAAATACTCCATATCTTATCAATGCATTTAATAAGATCAAAAGAACTTAAGAGCGGCTATGGAACATTAGCCATTAATATGGCAATGGATATCGTAGTCAATGCATATTTAGATCATCTCCCACCCTATGCTACTACATTAGAATGGGTAAATTTAAATCATTCTTTAAAACTCTTGCCATTTAAACCCTTTGAGTATTATGTAGAAAAGATCCAAAGTGCTATAGACTTACTCGAAGCAGATCAAGATGCAGTAGAGGATGATAGTCATAAGGATGAACAAATAAAAACTGATTATAATCCTGAAAAAACCCATGACATATGGGAAGATTCTAGTGATATCGATGAAAAAACCTTGAAAGAATTTACGGAGAAGTTTGTTAATACTTCTCAAAAAGGTACGATTCCAAGTTATTTAGAAGGCATGATATCATCACTTAAAAATAGCAAGGGTGAATTGCCTTGGAATTTATATCTTAAGAGGTTAATGGGAACTGTTGAAAGTAATCAAAAGAAGACGATAACAAGAAGAAATAGAAGACAGCCCGATCGATTAGATTTAAGAGGTCAACTTAGGAGTCATAAAGCAAACATTGCTGTTGCCCTTGACATAAGTGGAAGCATTAGTGATGAGGAATTTAATCAAGCCATTAAAGAAGTGCTGAGTATCGTAAAAAATTATAATCATGAAATTACGATTCTAGAATGTGATAGTGAAATTAGACGTGTGTATAAAGTCAAATCTGTAAAGGATATCAAAGAAAGAATTAATATAAGAGGAGGCACTAGATTTACTCCAGTTTTTAAATATGCGAATCATAATAAGGTTAATTTGTTAGTGTATTTTACTGATGGTAAAGGTGAAGATAAGCTTCTATCAATACCTAGAGGGTATAAAACTTTATGGGTTATTTCTGGGAGAGGAGATAAGCTTTCATTAAAAGAAGCTTATGGAACAGTTAAAAAACTTAATGCTGTTGAAATAAAAGATACTGTATTAGATATAAGTGATGTTATAAGAGATGGATATTCAATGACTAACCAAGAAAGAATTAATTGACCAATAGATCAAAGTCTGTTGGTCTTCTTTTTTCGATTTTTTTGCATTAAAATAGAGAATATAGTCTAAGTTGGCAAAAGTGGAGAACATAACGTTGCCTATACGTCATTATATAGTGTAAAATAGAACGAATTATAAAGTTTGTTATAAGGGGAAATTGTTTATGATCCAAACTACGAATCGTCAAATGACAATTCAAACATTACAGGGGAAGCTCTTAGCCGCTTATGAATATTTAATAGAACACAATGATCAAGAAAATGCGGTCAAAGTTAAGCAATTAGCAGGTAAATTAGTAAATGAGGAATTTGCCATTGCATTTTGCGGGCATTTTTCTGCAGGAAAATCAACGATAATTAATCGTTTGGTGGGGGAAAATTTACTGCCGTCAAGCCCAATTCCAACCAGTGCCAATCTTGTAAAAGTCAAATCGGGAGAAGAGTATGTAAAGGTATTTTTTAAAAACGAAAAACCTCGTTTATATCTCGCTCCATATGATTATAAAATGGTAAAAAACTATTGCAAGGATGGGGATCAAATCCAGTCAATTGAGATTAGCCATTCGGATTCCCAGCTGCCGAGTCAAACCGTTATTATGGATACTCCCGGTATTGATTCTGCAGATGATGCTCATCGTATTGCTACTGAATCTGCCATTCACCTTGCTGATTTGATTTTTTATGTAATGGATTATAATCATGTTCAATCAGAATTAAATTTTATGTTTACAAAAGAGTTAACAGAGGCTGGCAAAGAGGTTTATCTTGTGATTAATCAAGTGGATAAGCATTCTAGTCAGGAACTTTCCTTTTCGGAATTTAAAACAAGTGTGGTTGAATCCTTCTCATCATGGGGAGTAAAACCGGCTGATATTTTTTATACCTCTTTGAAAAAAGATGACCATGAGTATAATCAATTTTTAGAATTGCAGGCTTTTTTGGCGGAGCGGTTAAAAGAGAAAGATAGCTTACTCCTTCAATCTATTTTCCATTCCCTGCAAAAAATCATCAAAGACCATTTGGAGTCAACAAAGAAGAAGAAGGAACTGGAGCTAGAGCCGTTCAAGGATGTCTTAAATGAATTATCTGTTGCGGAGCAGGAAGAGTTAGCGGTTAACTACGACAGGCTGAGTGAAGAGGAAAACGCTTTAATAGAGGGGCCCCTAAAGGCAGAAAAGGAATTTGATTCTGAGGTTAATAATATCATGGCGAATGCCTATTTAATGCCGTTTGAAACCAGGGCACTCGCTGAGTCCTATCTTGAGTCATGTGAGCCAAAATTTAAGGTTGGATGGCTGTTTACAAAACAAAAAACGTTAGCGACGAGAGAGGAAAGGTTGAATCTCTTTTATCAAGGGATACTTGAAAAAACAAAATCACAGTTAGATTGGCATCTTCGTGATTTTCTATTGAGGTTTTTAAAGGCAAAGCGGATAGAAAATAAAGAATTGCTTGCTAAAATCCAGAATTTTAATGTTGATTTTTCAAAGGAATTATTATCCGCTGCTGTAAAAACGGGGGCACGTTTATCAGGCGATTATGTTATAAATTATACGGACAATGTGGCAAACGAAATTAAACGTTTGGCTAAAAGCGGCTTAGCTGAGCTTAAAATCGAAATGCTAAATATTTTACATGATAAAAATACAGACAGCCAAGTACGATTAAGCCAAAAATCAGCAAACCTAAAGCGTTATATCACTGCACTTGAACAGGTAAAAAAATATGAGTCAGCTGAGAGTCTTGAGCAAAGGAAGCTGGAAACACTACTTAGTGAAGCAAATGGGATGGAGGATGACCGTTTCCATTTGTTTGATCTAGAAGAAGAGGAATTTGAGGTAGTTTATGGGGAAACCGGGCATGTAGAGCAGGTAAAGAAAAAAACGAGTCTCCCGATGCAAAGGCCTATTCCAAAAGAGAAAACTCCATTACCCGCTAACGCCTCAGACCGGATGAAACAGACAGCTGAAAAATTGAAGAAGACTGCGCAGCTTGTTCAAGAGTTGCCGGGCTTTAGGAAACTTGCAGGTGAACTGAAAGAAAAAGCAGAAAGACTTAATCATAAAGGTTTTACTGTTGCATTATTCGGGGCATTTAGTGCCGGTAAATCTTCTTTTGCTAATGCGTTACTCGGAGAAAGAGTTTTACCTGTTTCACCAAATCCAATGACAGCAGCAATAAACAAAATTAAGCCGATCAATGAATCATATCCACATGGGACTGTTCGCGTTAAAGTAAAAGAAGAACGTGCCATGCTCGAAGATGTAAATCATGCCTTAAAATTATTTGATTTTCATGCGGAGAGCTTAGCTGATGCAATGATAAAAGTAGAAAAACTCAATGAGCATTTGAGCCAGACGGGTGCAGGCGAGAAGACAAATTATGCTTTTTTGCAGGCCTTTACCCGTGGATATGCTGCTTTTAGCGGACAGCTAGGTACGGTACTCGAAAAAACGATCACTGAATTTAGTGATTATGTTGCAATGGAAGAAAAATCTTGCTTTGTCGAATGGATTGATCTTTATTATGATTGTCCGTTAACCCGTAAAGGAATTACCTTAGTTGATACCCCGGGGGCGGATTCAATTAATGCCCGTCACACAGGAGTGGCGTTTGACTTTATCAAAAATTCCGATGCTATTTTGTTTGTAACCTACTATAATCATGCATTTTCAAAAGCAGATCGGGAGTTTTTAATTCAGCTGGGGCGTGTAAAAGATTCATTTCAATTAGATAAAATGTTTTTTATTATAAATGCCATTGATTTAGCCGATAGCGAGGAAGAAAAGGAAACCGTTACTCTATATGTTCACGAACAGCTAATAAAATATGGAGTCAAAAATCCCCATTTATATCCACTATCAAGCTTAGAGGCACTGAAAGAAAAGCAAGAAAAGATAAACCTTCCCGTTTCAGGAATGTCAGCTTTTGAGGAGGCTTTTTATCATTTTATTACAAATGATTTGGCGAGCTTAGCGGTTCGAGCATCGGAAAATGAACTGAGCCGTGTTTCTCGTTTAGTAGCAAAGCTCATTGATAGCAGTAAAGAAGATGCTGCGGTTAAGCAGCAAAAGCGGGCAAATATAGAAGCAGAGAAAGCGGGTATAAACGAAATTCTTGTGCAGCAAATAGCACAAAATTTAAAAAATAGCCTATACCAGGAAACAGAAACATTAATTTATTATATAAAGCAGCGGGTATTTTTACGTTTTAATGAGTTCTTTAGAGAAGCATTCAATCCTAGCGTATTACGCGATGATGGCCGTAATCTGAAAAAAACGTTACAGAATGCGCTTGAAGAATTGCTCGAACAAATTGGTTTTGAATTTGCACAGGAAATGAGAGCAACGACTGTAAGATTAGACCGCTTTGCTGAAAAAATAACAGCAGAGTATCAGAGAACGCTTGTCGAAATGATTGGTGAGATTAATCAGGATTTATCTTTTTCCCTTTTTGAATTTGAGAATAAAGCACAAATTGATTTTGAAATAGCTTTCAAAGAGATTCAGTATGGGTTATTTTCAAAAGCAATGGCTTATTTTAAAAATCCAAAATCATTTTTTGAAAAAAATGAAAATAAATTAATGAGTGATGAGATTTATCGTGTGCTTAACACAGAGACAGATGCGTATTTAGAGAATGAACAAAAACGGATGCAGGCTCTATATGGAGATGTTATGGAGGGTGAGTTTAAGCAATTAATTTCGCATATGACGGAACAAACGGATGACTTTTATTTAAGTTTACTCTCAGCCTTAGATGGGGGAGTTCCAGCTAAACAATTAATGGAGATCCAGCAGAGTTTGACGGAACTTAAATAAAGAATAAAAGCAGGAATGAACCTAATACAGAAAACATTACTAATAATGAAAACAATAACTACTATGAAAAAATGGCATGAACCCTTATTTAATAGGGATCATGCCATTTTTTTCGATTTTTTGAACAAGCTTTAACTAAATCATATAATAAATCTAAAATTTACCATATGATTTTCTCCAAATGCGTATCATCCGAGTAGTCCAACATTTTCTTAGCAAGAATTGTGACTACAATTCTTCTCCCCTAGTAGCAATCATTTGCTTATACCAATGGAAGGATAATTTTTTCTTTCGTGCTAAATTATTAGTATGATCTACATAAATAAAACCATATTGTTTCTTATAGCCATTCAACCAACTCAATAAATCAATGACTGACCAAGCATAATAACCTTTTAGATTAATGCCTTCTAGAATACCTTTTTTCACAGCTTTTAAATGTTCCTCAATATACTTGATTCTAGGTACATCGGCAATTTCATCTTGAATAATAGGATCCTCATCACCTAAACCATTCTCGGTTATATACATTTTAACATCACCGTACGCTATCTTTAGCATCCGTAGTCCTTCTAAAAAGCCTTCAGCGGAAATTTCCCAACCCCATTTAGTATATACTTTATCCGCCATTTTTACAGTTTTATACACACCATCAAAAGATGCATTACCAGGTGCACCCGTTGACTGTTCTCGACTTTTATCCGTGGAGTCTTGCGACATATCATTTTTTGCGACTCTCTGTGGTTGATAATAATTCAGTCCAATAAAATCATTTTGTGGTGCAGCGACCTTAAGGATATCTAATTCTTCTGCTGTCCATTCTGGGGTCCATCCTTTCTCTGCCAATTGTTTTACAACATACTCTGGATATGTTCCTAGCAGAATAGGGTCATAATACCAAGCTGTGGAATATTGATTGGCATGATAGGTAGCTTTTTCGTTCTCAGCATTATTGTCGATACTGAATGCTGGATTAAATACATGTGTAATACCGATTTCACCAAATTGTTTCATTTTCTTATAGTCACTGACCGCTCTAGCATGAGCTGTAAAGACATTATGTGTTGCTTGAAAATACTTCTTAGGATCGCTCAATATCCCTGGTGGATGTGCTCCCAACAGATAACCATGACCACAAAATATGATTGTTTCATTGAAAGTAATCCAGTGTTTTACACGATCGCCAAATGTTTTGAAACAAATATTGGCATACTTTACGAATGCATTCATTGTCCGTTTGTTGTTCCAACCACCGTCGGCTTCTAAGGTTTCTGGCAAATCCCAGTGATACAAGGTTACGAAGGGGACGATTCCATAATGTAAACATTCATCAATCAAATTATTATAGAATTCAAGACCTTTGGGATTGATTTCGCCATCACCATCAGGAATAATTCTGGGCCATGATAATGAAAAACGATAAGATTCCAATCCCATTTCGGCCATCAATTTTACGTCTTCTTTATACCGATGATAGTGATCTATTGCTACATCACCATTGGTTGCTTCGAATGTCTTGCCAGGAATTTTCGAAAACAAATCCCAATTGGATATTCCTTTACCATCTTCATTCCATGCACCCTCAACTTGATAGGATGCGGAAGCCGCTCCAAACAAAAAATCTTTAGGAAATTTCATATACTTTATTCTCCTTTTTTCAGTTTGCTCTCTTCACCATGGGAATTATTTTCTTTTCATAAGTCATTATATATTCATACGAAATAGCAATGCAATTGTGATAAAATAGAACTGCACTAGTACAGTTGAAAGGATGTTAGTATGGATACGATCTATGTACGAATAGCTATGGATATTGAAAATAGTATCTACGAAGGGGACTATCAACTTCATAAAAAACTCCCCTCTGTCAGAGACTTATCTGAAAAATACAGTTGCTCGCAAGGTACTGTTATTAAGGCATATGAAACATTAAAAAATAAGCATCTCATTTATTCACTACCGCAAAGCGGTTATTATATTGTCGAGAATGTCATTAGGACTGAGAACATTGATACTGAGGTAATAGACTTCTCTACTGGTAATTTATTAATGCGTGATATGCATATACCTGACCTTAACCATTGTTTGAATAGAGCTACGGATATATACCAGGATCTATCCTTATCACATACTGTCTATGGTGTAGAATCCTTACGAAAATTATCTGTCAAGTACTTGGCAGATTCTCAAGTCTTTACTCCGATGAATAATGTCTTTATTAATTTAGGTATTCAACCAGCACTTAGTATTTTGGCACAAATGCCTTTTCCTAATGGTAAGAGTGCAATCTTGATTGAACAACCAACCTATAAATACTTTATCGATTTTCTGAAATTTTCTGGTATCCAAGTGCTCGGAATACGCAGAGATGAGCAGGGAATTGATCTAAATCAATTGGAGGATCTTTTCAAAAAAGAACCTATCAAATTTTTTTATACTGTTCCTCGTAATCATAATCCATTAGGTACAACCTATCCAAAAGCACAACGAAAAGCCATTGCTGAACTAGCCGCTCGATATGATGTATATATTGTGGAGGATGACTATTTCGGCGATATCTCTTTCGATTCTAAATACGATCCCATCTATGCCTATGGTGACCATCAGCATCATATCTATTTAAAAAATTTTTCTAAAATACTTCCCTGGATTCGAGTGGGAATTGTAGTCATTCCCACTGACCTTTTAACCATCTTTATAGAACATACACGTTTTTCCTATTATTATTCTTATTTTTCAGCTTCCTTGATCTCGCAAGCCACGCTAGAAATTTATATTCGCAGTAATATACTAAAAAAACATGTCCAATCAATAAAAAAAGAGCTCTCTGAAAGACTACAATGTCTGGAGAACCATTTTCATAACTTGGCTGCCTATAATATAAAATGCATCGGTGGCAAAACGGGTTATTATTCTTATTTGAAGCTGCCAGAGTATATGAATGAGAATCAGTTTATTGAAAATCTAAAAAAACGTCATATTTTCATTGCTGGTGGAAGTAATTACTCTTTTTACATCAATAACTCTTGGCGTGAGAAAGGAATCCGACTGAGTATTGCGCGTACCAATAAAGCTGCGATTAACAAGGGGTTTGAGATAATCTATGAAGAATTGAAGCGCCGTTAAGACGAACCTGCGGACTAAAGCAGACTGTTTGAGTCATTGGCACTAAGGGCATCATCAACTGGAAATTGTATAATAAACTACCACTTTCTTACCTTCAATTTCGAAAAGCTAACTTTTTTCTGTCCTTTCCTGTTAGCCCGATGAGGGTAAGGCTCTACAAAAATAGTTAGCTGACTATATATAGGGCAAGGAGGTTTTGTCGCATAAAAGTAGAAATCAAAGTGTTAGAGTAAGCCGCGTTTACAGGAGACCAATAGAAAATTACAATCAGTAGGGAGTGTTGTAAATGAAGATTGTCGTTGTAGGAGCTGGGGCTGTCGGTGGATATTTTGGCGGCCGGTTACAAGAAGCTGGTTTCGAGGTTACCTTTCTGGTACGGGAAAATAGAGCCAAGCAATTGCGAGAGCACGGACTTGTCATCCAAAGTCCTGCAGGTAATGTCCAATTAATGCCGCAGATTGCGGTAGATGTAAAGGAAATTAGTGCCTGTGATCTAGTGCTGTTAGCCGTAAAAAATTATCATCTTGCACCTATACTTGAATCATTGCGTCCACTAGTGGAGCAAGGAGCAAAGGTATTACCGCTGTTAAATGGAGTGGAACATTTTGCAATACTAGAGCACGCCTTTGGCAAAAAAAACATTCTCGGTGGACTATGTCAAATTGTCACAACCCTGGATAAGGACGGCCGAATCATACATACCAGCAAACTTCATGATATTACCTTTGGTATCTTAGACGAAGAGCAGACGGAGTTTTGCCATCATTTTGCAAAACTGGCAGAATCAGCAGTGATGCCCGTAACTATGAGCCATTCGATTTGGGTGGATCTATGGAGCAAATATGCATTCATAACCGCTTTTTCTGGTGTCACTACCGCCAGCCGATTGCCCATCAACGAGATACTAAAGGTGGAGCCTACTAAGAAGGTGTACCACTTGCTTTTAACGGAAATGCATACATTAGCTGCTGCTAAGGGAGTTACCCTTCCATCTGCTTTTGTTGAAAAGACGATAGACCGAATGAAGCTACTGCCCGATGAATCCACCTCTTCTATGCATCAGGATTTCCGAAAAGGGTTGCCCCTGGAAGTAGAAAGCCTTCAAGGAGCCGCCATACGTTTGGGGAAAGAAGCCGGAGTGGAGTTGCCTACGATAACAACGGTTTATGGATTAATCAAACCTTATGAACAGGGGGGCTATTAACTGATCTTCGTTCTAAGTTAGACCGCTGGGTTACACTTTAAAAAGTATCAAAAAAGCCAGACGCTGTCTGGTGAAAAAAGATTTCAAGTTAATATATTGGGTTATCTTCTTTCTTAAAAAACGTTATCCTTTGATAGATCGTCATTATCAAACAAAATGTGATAGTTTGTTCAAAGAGAAGACAGTTGGTTTAAACAGAGAGGAACGGCGTAGTTTAAGGCTATAGTAAATAAAGGGACAGGTGCATTGTTTTAAAACACTACACCTGTCCCTTGTCTTAAAATATACTATTGGATAATATATGCACTCACGATCTCTCCGTAATAAGCGGTATGAAAATCCTTGTTTGCACCATGAAATGAACTATCGACATCCTGTGGGTAACATATCTTCTTATTTTCTTCTGTAATTTCACGCTCATCTTGTTTTTGCTTATATATAACCTTACACTCAAGGGTTAAAGGAAGTTCCTTAATAGCAGGAACAGAAATATGATTAGGCGTTTCAAGTGTCAAGTTAAGTTTTTTGATTTTATCAATATCACGACCAGATTTTGTCCCGCAAATCCCCAATATCTCTTTGTTAAAAGCACCATATGGTATATTTATTGTGAATTCAGGATTTTTTTCTAGTTGATGTTTTGTAAAGCGATTTTCTCTAACGAAAACTGTAAAAATCGGTTTTGACCATTCAATTCCAAGTGTACCCCAAGAAATAGTCATAGAGTTTACTTTTTCATCTACTTTTGTGGTCAACAAAACGCCTGTTTTGACCGCTTTCATAATATCATTAGCATAATCAAATACTTCAATTTCTTTTTTCATAGTGTTAAACCCCCTTGAAACTTTGATGTTTCTAATAGTAAACTGATGTACAATTAATAACAAGTATGCACTTTTTTGTGAGATACTAACCAAAAAGAGAGTATGAATGGACGATACGTTGTTTTTACATAGCGGTGGACGTTGGGGTGGACGTTAGGGACGATCCTTTTTGTCACACTAAAGTTGTCAAAAAAGGACTGCAGTGCATCTGAAAAAATGGACAATAGCTGATGGGGACATTAGACTATATACAAAGGGGTGCATGCTGATGGTTAAAAGAGAGTATAGTCAAGAATTTAAGCTTTCGGTAATTA
>NZ_JBGJZL010000022.1:0-30947 GCF_042610375.1 Pelosinus sp. sgz500959 | reverse complement strand
AGTCTGCTCCCTTTAGCCACTCGGGAACCTATCCATATAAAACAAATGGAGCTGGAAACAGGACTTGAACCCGCAACATCCTCATTACAAGTGAGGTGCTCTACCAGTTGAGCTATTCCAGCATGACCTTCCACAAGGATTAATTATATCACCTTACTTCAACGTTGTCAATATCTTTCTTTTGAAAAACTTTTTCTCCAACGCTCAAACTCGGTACTTGAATATCTTATTACATTTTTTTTAGATTGTCAATCTTTTTTTATCTAACACACATTAAAATTTAAAGAAATAATAATAAGATGCAATTGCCAATACAAAACGGTAATATGCAAAAGATGCTAATGTTGATTTATTTAAAAATTTGATAAACCAAACTACAGATATATATGCAACAACAAACGCCACACTAAAACCAATCGCAAACATTTGAATATCTGCCAGATTAAGTTTATCCCATACTTTTAATAAATCATATAAGCATGCTACTGCCATTAATGGTACTGCAATAATAAATGAAAATTCCGCCGCAGCTGCACGACTTATACCTAAAATAAGTCCACCTGAAATGGTAGAACCTGATCGTGAAAAACCTGGCCACAAAGCTAAAATTTGAAACAACCCTATATAAAAGGCTTGTTTTAACGTAATATTATCGACATTAGTAACACTAGGGCGCTTTGATACTTTCTCAGCAACTAACATAAATATAGCACCAACAATTAAACCTATAATAACAGTGTATGGAGAAAACAAATATGTTTTAATCGGCTTATGTAGTAAATATCCAATTCCCATGACTGGCACAATACCTGCCAAAATATGTTTAACAGATAAACCACTACCATAAATGCTTAGTTTTTGCGGTCTCATCATTCGAGAAAATTTATCACGATACAAAAAAAGCACAGATAAAATAGCACCCAATTGAATAAAAACTTCAAATACACTTGCTTTTTCTCCTTCAAAACCAAGCATACTTCCTACTAAAATCATATGACCTGTTGAGGAAACAGGTAAATATTCTGTCACACCCTCAACAATACCAATAATGATCGCAATCAGATTTTCGCTCACTATAACACTTCCTTATTTTTTCTAAAAATAGTCACAAAGTTTATTATACCGCAATTCGATTTTTAATAACACCTTTTCCCATAGATTTCTTTCTTAAAATTAACCCTTCCTATCTTTTTATTTATAACTATAATTTAAAGAAGACTTGGCTTACACCAAGTCTTCTTACTATAAAGGATGAGAAAAGTTACCCTTTTCTCATCCTTTATCACCACATTCATTTTAATAAATATTCAAATCGCTTGATGAATTTATCTGGGTCAACTTGAACTGCTAACGCCATTTTTCTTAAATCGATTTGTTCAGTGAAGTCACTTTTTTCTAAACGTATCATATATTTTCTTGCAATTTGATATTGAATTGAATTGATATTTACTTTCCGCACTTGAGTTTTTTTGGTTTTACTATCCAAAATTTCACTAAAAGGAATAGGCGTGATTTGATTATCTTGAATCGTAATCATTGCATCAGTGCCACCATTTTGCAAGTAATCAAAAGCAGCAAAACCTAAGTCACGGGTATATTCAATATCAAAAGCATTAGGGGGTGCACAACGCAGTTCATAACCGATTTCTTTGCTTACAATTGTAGTTTTCAGTCCTATATCAGCAAGATTTTTAACCACAGCTCTTTTTAGTATATTCGGAAAATCCAATTCAGTATAACGAATATGTCCGTGTTCATCATAACAATTATTATCTAATCCTTGTAAATCTTCGACTCCTATTTTTTCAATAACTCCTTCTGCAATGACAGCCACACCATAGTTACGACCTGATGCCAATCTTTTGATGATTGAACCAACTAAAATATCAACAATCTTTTGCAGCCTAATTTCTTCTCCCATAAATTCTTCAGGAATAATCGTGACTGTCGCACTTGAACTTTTCCCTATTCCTAATGCTAAATGTCCAGCAGTACGCCCCATTGCCACAGCAAAATACCAGCGACTCGTCGTTTTAGCATCTTCCATCAAATTACTAACTAATTGCGCCCCAAGTGCTCTGGCTGTTTCAAAGCCAAAAGTCGGAAGACCTTCAGGTAAAGGTAAATCATTATCAATTGTTTTTGGTACATGCACAACAAAAAAATCAATTCCTAAAATTTGTTTTGCATATTCAGATATCTTAGAGGCAGAGTAGGCTGTATCATCGCCACCAATTGTTACTAAGTGTGTTATACCCATTTCGATCAACGTATTCACTACATGACTCAAGTGTTCTTCACTTTTGGTCGGATTCGCTCGTGCTGTTCGGATAATGCTACCACCATCCAAATGAATTCGACTCACCATCTCAATCGTCAACGGAACAATATTTTTTTCACCTTTAATTAACGATGAATATCCATCATAAATTCCTACTACGTCCCACCCCCGCGTGATAGCCTCAATCGTCACGGCACTAATCACACTATTCATGCCCGGTGCCGGACCTCCACCGCATAAAATCGCTAGTTTATTTTTGGCCCCTATCATAATATAACCTCCCATTATTTCTAATTGTTTTTAGTTATACTCCAGATTATTACCACAATTTAACTTTCGACAAGTTAAATTAAAATCCTTTGAAAATAGAATTTTTTTCTAATATTTCAAAATATTCTATTTTTATATAATAAAAAAAATAAGAAAAATTTAGCGAATGCTAAATTTTTCTTATTCATGTTAATCATCAATATTTTCACCATAGCCGCTCAAACATTGAGAGTCTTTACCGAACCCTGAAAGCCCTTTATACATTCCTTGAATATCTTTATCGTCACCACGATTATCTAAATAGCGTTCAAGTTTACGTTTAACCCGCTGAAGAGCATTGTCAATTGACTTTACATGGCGTTCAAGTTCTACTGCAATTTCTTGATAAGACTTCCCATCGAGATAAGCCATCAGAACTTTCCACTCAAGATCACTTAAAATTTCTCCCATTTTCTCTTCAATGTCAATAAACTCTTCCCTACTAATCACTAGATCCTCTGGGTCAGATATTTTAGAACCTGACAATACATCAAGCAAAGTCCGATCAGAATCTTCATCATAAATAGGCTTATTCAATGAAACATATGAGTTCAATGGAATATGTTTTTGCCTTGTAGCTGTTTTTATCGCTGTAATAATCTGCCGTGTTACACAGAGTTCGGCAAAAGCTCGAAAAGAAGAAAGTTTATCTGTACGAAAATCTCGAATTGCTTTATACAACCCAATCATACCTTCTTGGATGATGTCCTCACGATCAGCACCAATCAAAAAATATGATCTAGCTTTCGCCCGAACGAAGTTGCGATACTTGTTAATCAAGTAGTCGAGTGCGATTGTATTATTGTTATCTTTTGCATCAAGTACAATTTCTTCATCACTCATATTCTCAAATGAGCCACACAGATCGCATTGGGTATTAAAACGCATCGCATCGCCCCCACTCTTCAAATTGCTACACATTCACAAAAACAAAATGCACTAAACTATCAGCATCTTACGTTATGTGTACATGCCACTTCAAAGCAAATTATACCCCACACATCTCTACTTAGTCAAGCTTAAGTTGTCTAAATCCCTATGTGCATCCAAGCACTTCAGTGGTTTTAGACAACAGTAGAACTGAATTATTTTTTTATTGACCGATGTTATAGGTTTAAACAACTTCAGAAAAACATTATTGACTACTCCGAGAAAAGGGAGGTATTTGGGTACCGACTTTCATAATAGTATCATCTGGAAGATAACAATCTCTAGATAATACTTCACGTTTTACTTCTTGATTACCTGATCGTACAATTCTTAATGTACTTATGTTATAGCCCGGTTTTCCTTGTTTATCTATTTTAAATTCGCCTAGATATAAGGATTCATCATCTTTCTTACGGATTTCTTGCTGTATAATTTCTTGATCTGCAGATATTATTTCTACGACTTCATCAAGGGCATTTTGTCCAAAAATACCAACTAATAGTTTATTTTTCTGAACTTCAGCCATAATCATAATGGGCCGTGATGTATTATTAGCAAATTTAAAATCTAGACCGTCAAATACGACCGTAGCATCCCGCCCAAGAGGGACATAGGAAAGAGGCTTTGAATGATTATGACGTTCAACAATTTCTAAATTCGCTAAAAGAGCAGCATTATATAACGTTGAGGAAAGCTGACATATTCCTCCACCGACTCCTGGAACTAATTCACCATCCATAATTTCTAATGCTTCTTTGAAGCCATAAGCCTTCTCCCGCGGTCCTACGATGGTATTAAACGAAAAAACTTTTCCTGGGTACAGAATATATCCGTTTACTTTTTCAACTGCTACTTTAATATTAATAGAACGATTGATATCTTCATTATTAAATAAAGTACTATATACACTCATTGCTTTACGAATGCCAGCATTTCCAATTTCATCAACTGTGATTTCTGGATACAGGGTTGTCACTGGTAAAGCAACTACGGTATCTTCAGGCCTGACAAAAGCACTCAATACAAGAGGACGCAGAGTATCGGATGCAAGCTTACGTCCCTGCTGTTCGGGAATCACTCCACCACTTACTATACTTAAGGTCGCATTACGTGGTGGACGAGCAATCAGATTTTGCCATTCCTCAATGATATGAGCCAACTTCACTTCATCATAATTAATCTTAAGAGAAAGTTCATAGCCCTGTTGCGCTGCAATACGGATTTTGTTTATCCGATCCCACCACGAACCATCACGCCCATAACGCCATGCTTCATCAATCGTACTATTAACATCAATATCAAAATTAATACTCGTACCATCGACTCGAAATACCATTTCATCATAGTACAAGGTAATTTTTTTATCATGATAGGTATTTTTTAAAGATGACAATTGTTGTAATGCTTCATCTCGACTCCGTCCACTCAAATCAATTCCTGCGACAGATATACCAGGATATATATTACTATATGATAAAAAATACCAAGTCAAGCTTCCGAAAATAAGGATCATCCAACTCATCGCGGTCATTACTAACCACGGTTTTTTCACTTATTTTTTCATCTCCCGTTGTCTGACAACCTCATATAATAACAAGGAGCAAGCGACTGAGGCATTCAGAGAATTAATATTACCTAGCATAGGGATGCGAACGACAAAGTCACAATGTTCTTTGGTCAAACGCCCCATACCTTTACCTTCGCTCCCGACAACAACAACAATAGGTCCTGTTAAGTCAGCTTCATAATAATTTTTTTCCCCATCCATATCAGCCCCAACGACCCACATTCCAGCTTTTTTTAGTTCTTCAAGCGTCTGGGATACATTTCCAATTCGAGCTACTGGTACGTACTCTACTGCTCCAGCTGATGTTTTAGCCACAGTACCAGATAAAGGACAACTACGTCTTTTAGGTATGAGTACACCATGTACTCCCGCAGCATCCGAAGTTCGTAAAATCGCTCCTAAATTATGAGGATCTTCTAATTCATCTAAAAGTACAACAAAAGGAACTTCACCCGGACTTGTAGCCTTAGCCAAAATATCTTCCATCTCCGCATAGGCAACTGGTGGTATCATCGCTAAGACACCTTGATGTTTCTGTCCTTTTGTAAGGGCATCGAGTTTGCTGATTTCTACCTCTTGCACAATTAGACCTTGATCACGAGCTTGACCAATCACCTCGCGAATCGACCCTTGACGTTCCCCTTTTGCCACCATTATTTTATTGATCGGACGACCACTTTTTAAAGCCTCCAATACGCCATTGCGTCCCATAATAAATTCTTCTGCTACAGATATTGAATCAGACATAAATTTATCTCCCTCCAGTCACCATATGATGACATTCTATTTTTCCCTTTTTACAATAAGGTATGCATTGTAATACAATCTTAATTATGTACGCCACAACAGGAATAAATCCTGCTAAATCCGGTAAAGAATCATTTACATACTAAATCCTCAGGTACAAAGATAAATACCTGAGGATTTTGCAATGAATCATCTAATCTTTCGCCTGCATAGCAGCTAAACGACCGCAAGTCATACTTCCTTCTCCACAATAATGACTCGTCACACAAGTTGGACCGGCTTTTTTGAAGAGCAAAGGTGCTACTTTTTTGACTTCATCGAGCATGGCTTCTGCTAAACTTCTAATTTCCCATTGAGCGCGAACACAGCAGCGCAATTGGAAAAAGTGGAGTAATGTCCTTGCATTCATTGTTACAACAATCTTAGTTTCAGTTGCATTTGCCAGACAGTATCGAGCATCTTCTTTATTAACACCTAAAGTGATCAAATCATCATATGTACTACGAATCGTATCCATCAATTGATCAAACTTTTCCTTGGCAAGGGGATGATTTTCAACGGAAGGAGGAGTGATATATTCGAATTCATGTTCACTCACATATCGTTGAGATTGTTGAGAGTAGGAAGCAATACGATGACGTACTAATTGGTGTGTAAGTACTCTTGATATTCCTTCAATCGCAAAGGTAAAACTTACATGCTCAAGAGTCGATAAATGTTCCATCTCGACAATTTTATTAAGTAATTTTTCCACCTGTACTTCAGACATGTTTTCCACTAACTCTTCTGCTCCAACAGGCGAATAGCAAAGCCGTGCAGACATTGCAACCATTCTCTGTGGATCAGGAGTATGAGAAATTAATTTTATTTTCATTTATTCTCTCCATTACTTTTTGCTGTATTTGTCATTTCCCGGGCAATAATTGTAAAAGCTTTCTCTACAATTTCCGACAAACGTTCATGATTCTTCCCTAAATAAAGATATCCTAAGAGAGCTTCAAAACCTGTACTGCTTCGATACTCGCCTACCGTAGCACTTTTGGGAACAGTGGATTTTGAATTACGTCCTCGTCGAGCAACACTCTTTTCCTGATCTGTTAATTCATTTTCTAAGGATTTATAGGCGATAGCCTGCATTGTCGCTGATACAACCTTAGAACCAAAGGTATGCAGTACCCGAACTTTATTTTGCTCATAAGATAATAACTTCGTACGTACATACAAATTAAAATATGCATCGCCAATGTAGGCAAGGACTAGAGGATGTAACTGTTCTACTGGTATATCCTTATATTTACCTTGGGGAGGTCCATCATCAATGCACTCACCAAAAGCAGTATCGATTAAAAATTGAAATTGATCGAATTTCATCGTTTTTTCCACCTTACGCCTTGAGGTGAGTCTTCTAGTATAATACCAACTGCTCCTAAACTGTCACGAACCTTATCTGCAATCGCCCAATTTTTTGATTGACGAGCATCTTGACGAATACCAATGATAATATCCATTAACTGTCCAATTAGTTCTTGGCTGCCATCAACTTTATCTTGTCGTTCTTGGACCAATATGCCCAGTACCTCCGCCATCATAAAATACACATTACGAATTGCAGAATAAGCCTCTTCGTTATAACTGACTCTCTCTGCCATCACTGCATTATAATAAACATTAATTTCTTTGGCTAGACCAAACATAACACCAATGGCTAATGCAGTATTGAAATCATCATCCATGGCATCATGGAAATCTTGCTGTGCTTGTTTTGCCACTTCAACTAGGTGATTAGCTTCGGAGTTTGCAACAGAATTTGTCATCTTACTTAAATGATTGCTATTTTCCACTGCTGTCCTTAATCGTTCTAAGCTCCGCTCTGCCTCAGATAAACGCTCATCACTAAAGTCTAGAGGACTTCTATAATGAGTTGATAAAACAAAGAAACGTAATACATCCGGAGAATAGTGCTCTAAAATATCTTTTACTAAAAAAAAGTTTCCTAAGGATTTACTCATCTTTTCTTCATTTACGGTAATGAAACCATTATGTAGCCAATAGCGTACGAAAGGTTTTTCTTCCTCAACAAAGGCTTCAGATTGGGCAATTTCATTTTCATGATGTGGAAAAATTAAATCGCTACCACCACCATGAAAATCAAAACTATTACCTAAATACTTCAAAGACATAGCTGAACATTCAATGTGCCAGCCTGGGCGTCCCATACCCCAAGGACTCTGCCACGCAGGCTCACCAGGTTTAGCACTTTTCCATAAAGCAAAATCCATAGGATGATTCTTACGTTCGTCAACATCAACTCGCGCCCCCGCTTGCATATCATCAATATTACGCCCACTTAATTTACCATATTCATCAAATTTTTCTATACTATAATACACGTCACCATCAACAACATAAGCATAACCTTTTTCCACCAATGTATTAACAATATCAATAATTTCCGCCATATGTTCAGATACTGTAGGGTAAATATCAGCCCGACGAATATTCAATTTATCCATCACTTCGAAATATGAAGTGATATAGCGATTGGCAACTACATCCCACGTGACACCCTCTGCATTAGCAGTGTTAATAATTTTATCATCAACATCGGTAAAATTTTGCACATGATAGACCTTGAATTCACAATGCTCTAAGTATCTTTTAATAACATCCCAAGTAAGAAAAGGTCTAGCATTACCGATATGAGGATGATTGTAAGGAGTAACACCACATACATACATTTTAACTTGACCAGCTTCAACTGGTACAAAAACCTCTTTCTGTCTTGTTAACGTATTATAAACTCTTAGTGTCATTTTTTTTCGACTCCTTCTCTAACTGATTTATCCTTTTTTCTAATTTCCTTATGTTACGTTGCATACAGTTCATCATTTCAGCAACTGGATCTGGCAAATCATCATGTTCTAAGTCAATAGCTCCATCAAATTTACCATTAATTTTTTTGCCATTGTGCCATACAACTTGCCCTGGAATACCTACAACTGTTGAATTAGGTGGTACGGCTTTTAACACAACTGACCCGGCACCAATTTTAGAATTTTCCCCCACCGAAAAAGACCCTAACACTTTAGCACCACTTGCTACGACTACATTATCGCCAATCGTTGGATGACGTTTACCTTTTTCTTTACCAGTTCCCCCTAATGTTACTCCTTGATAAAGAGTTACATTAGCACCAACCTCAGCAGTTTCTCCAATCACAATTCCTGTACCATGATCAATAAATAATCCTTTGCCAATTGTTGCGCCTGGGTGAATTTCAATACCCGTTATAAAACGAGCTAAATTGGAAATCATTCGGGGCAAAACAATCCATCCACGCTGATATAACCAGTGACTGATGCGATGCATCCAAATTGCATGAAGTCCGGGATAGCACAGCAATACTTCCCACATACTTCTTGCAGCAGGATCACGTTCAAAGACTACCTCAATATCTTCTTTTATACGTTTGAACATACGATTTCCTCCTCTTTTATAAAAACAACCAACAAAAAGACCACTATCTCATACAGAGACAGTGGTCCGTGATTCCACTCTGCTTAGGTGCATAATGTTTTTATACACCTCTCAATAGCACAATAACGGTTGCTACCGTGTCAGCCTACTCAATCTTCAGCCAACCTGTTCACGGGTGCATTTAGGTGTCTCTTATCTAATAGCGCTCGCAGCCTATGGCGCTACTTCTCTGCAAGTCAGTATTACACTTACTTATCCCGATCATTACATTTTAGATATGATTTATTATAAAATTATACTCGGAGGAAATAACACTGTCAATCAGATTTTAGCTAAGGTCTTTTCAAGACGAGCAAGTATCCGCTCTTTACCAATAAGAGAAATAATTTTATCTAGATCAGGTCCATGCATCTTACCTGTTAACACAATCCGAAGTGGCATAAAGACTTTTTTGCCACCTAATTTTAACTCTTTTGTTATGCTTTTTAAGAGTGCTTTTACCGCTGGTGCATCAACAATTGTAAGTGCCTGCAATTTTTCACGGAAACTAGCCATAACTTGAGGAATATCAGCGTCACGTAAAATTTCCACAGCTTCTTCATTTTCAAACTCAATTTCATCATTAAAGAATATATCAATGTGATTTACAATTTCTGCACCATGGCTAATATACTCTTGCAGTTCAGCAACTACTGAAACTAACCATGCCTTTGCTTCCACAGAAATTGTATCATCGATATAACCTGCAGTTTTGAGATGAGGTAAAACTAGCTCAGTAACAACTTCTGGTGTCGCTTTTTTTATATACTGAGCACTAATATAATTTAACTTATCAAGATCAAACACTGCAGGGCTTTTAGCCACGCGATCCATGGAAAATTGCTGAACTAACTCTTCTAATGAGAAAAATTCTTGTTCACCAACAGGTGACCAACCTAAAAGTGCTAGATAATTTACAATCGCTTCAGGTAAATAACCTAAATTACGATATTGATCAACAGATGTCGCACCATGGCGTTTACTCATTTTACTACGGTCAGTAGCCAAAATAAGAGAAATATGTCCAAACTCAGGGGCAGTAAAACCAAGAGCTTCATATAGAACGACTTGGCGAGGTGTATTAGACAAATGCTCTTCACCTCGTATAACATGGGTAATGTGCATTAAAGCATCATCAATAACAACTGCATAATTATAAACTGGCACACCATCAGATTTGACAATAACAAAATCACCCACACCATTTGAATCAAAACTGATCGTATCACGAACCATATCTTTAAACACAATTTGCTTATTTTCAATAACATGAAAACGAACAGTCGGTTTCCGACCTTCAGCAGTAAATTGAGCGATTTCACTTTCTGTCAAATGCCGGCAACGTCCACCATAACGCGGTGTCTCACCTTTATCATGTTGCGCTTGACGTTCTGCTTCAATTTCTTCTTCACTACAATAGCAGTAATAGGCTTTTCCCTCAGCTAATAGTTGCTGGGTATACTTATTATAAGTATCTAGACGTTCGGTTTGTCGATAGGGTCCGTAAGGACCTCCTACATCAGCACCTTCATCCCAGGTAATCCCCAACCAATTTAAGGCATCCTTAATATTTTCTTCTGATTCTTTCGTAGAACGTTCTAAATCAGTATCTTCAATTCGCATAACAAACTTGCCATTATATTTTTTTGCTAATAACCAATTAAACAACGCTGAGCGAGCGCCACCAATATGAAAGGGACCTGTAGGACTTGGTGCAAACCTCACTCTGATTTCTTGTTGTAACATATTAACTTCCCTCCAAAAACTTTTTTTGCATCGTATAGAGTCTGCCTTAAAGTGTCTATCTATCTTTTAAAGCAGCTTCCTTACATTACAGTTGCATTTTTTTAAAAGTTTCTATCCACTATCATCAGACTATATTTTTTCATGAGTTCCATATAATTCTAGCAGATTATATATGTTTATGCAAAAAAAGCTTTTGAAATACTTTATTTATGCCAACTGCTAACATATTGAATAAAATAACCATTTCATGCTGAAATGCATATTACTGTACTCTTATTAAAAACAAGCCATCTATAATGTCAGGGGTAATTAAAGTAGTCTTTCCACGATTTACTCCTGAAACAGGTCTCACACCATCAGCCAAAAGCGCGACTCGCCAAATTATTTTATCGTTATACCACAGTTCACCCCATGTAGTACTATCATCTTGGCGCATTACCTGTATGTTCAGCGTCATTGCAATCAATAAAATACATATTACGTTTCGCATAGATATCCCTCCACATTTTTGTGCGAAAAATTGATTTACTCTACCCTTTTTCCTATCATTATTTCAGAATCTAGATTATTTATAATATATATTAATACACAAATTTTATACAAATATTCTTCAAACTTACTTTTTTATAAATTTCACACAGGAATTTGTCTGATTTTGTTGAATTGTAAATAATAGGGTGGATTTCTGCTAACTTCCTATTTTTCTTTGTATTTCTAAATAAAATAATTGGAGGTCATGTAATGAAAACTTTTGTTAAATGCAAAGCCTGCGGATTTATTATGGATGAGAATCACCTAAAAGATCTTTGCCCTGCATGTGGTTTACCCAAAACAGTATTTGAGCCCTATACAAAAAAGATTTCACCAAAGCGTAAATTCATTATTGATCAACATCTCCATCCTGTCAGCGTTCATTTTCCACAAGTCTTTATCGTAGTTATTATGTTTCTGCTTCCTCTTACTTTTTGGATTGATGGTCCTTTACGTGAAGAATTTTTAGCAGCAGTCAAATTATCCATTTTAGCATTACCTTTATCTGTACTACTCGGTTTTATCACAGGGTTGATCGATGGGAAAATTCGCTTTAAAAAGTTAACTACACCACTTTTAATAAATAAAGCAATTGCAGGAGTTATTCTCCAGATTTTATCAATTGCTATTTTCGCTTTATATTTGATGAATGGTTTTACTCCAACGAATATGATTATTATTACTGTACTCAGCGTTCTATCTGCTGCGTGCGGCATATATCTTGGCCGAGTAGGTTCTACGATGTTTGATTCCATCATGCCGGGCTAAGAGACTGATACATACATAAAAAAATGCCAACCTAAAGAGGTTGGCATTTTTTTACTTATTTTTCACAATTGACGCCACAGCATAAGCAGCGATTCCTGCACCTTTTCCAGCGAATCCTAACCCCTCAGTTGTCGTTGCTTTTACATTAATTTGTCCTACTTCAACTTGCAAGGCTTCTGCGATTTTTTGATTCATATCGGGAATATAAGAAGCTAATTTAGGTCTTTCTGCTACGATTGTCGCATCAATATTATTAACGATATATCCATGTTCAGCAATAATTTCTCTAACCCTTTCAAGAAGAATGATACTCGAAACGCCTTTATAGCGCATATCCGTATCAGGAAAATGTCTTCCGATATCGCCTAATGCTGCAGCGCCTAAAAGTGCATCTTTAATTCCATGTAATAATACATCAGCATCTGAATGTCCATCTAATCCATAAATATAAGGTATTTCAACTCCACCAAGTATTAGTTTTCGACCTTCAACTAATTTATGTACATCATATCCCATACCAAACCGTATCATATTCTCTCCTTCTCGCTTTTTATTATTACAACGAGTATCTTCTTGTTTGATTAACGCCTCAGCAATAGTTAAGTCCTCAGGAGTCGTTACTTTAATATTATCATAGCTACCAACTACAATTTTAACATCGACACCTAATCTTTCAACGAGTGATGCATCATCAGTACCAAGATAACCGTCTTTTTCCGCTCTATCATAGGCTTGTCGTAGAAGTTCAGCAGTAAATCCTTGAGGCGTTTGTATTGACCACAGAGTATTTCTTGCTGGCGTGTCTATGACGCTCCCATGTTCATCAACTACTTTGATAGTATCTTTAACAGCCACCGCTGCAACAGCAGCTTTTTGTTCACGAGCAACTTGAATCACACGATTAATACACGGTTTGCTAACAAGGGGCCTAGCACCATCATGCACTAAAATTAGATCAGTTGATTGAGGTACAATTTTAAGAGCATTGGCAATCGAATATTGTCGTTCACAACCACCTGCAACCACTTGCCAACCTTTAATTTCAGGCAATGTACTAAGTAAACTCTCCACATCTTCCACTTCATCAGGTGCCGCAACGACGACAATATTATCAACTTCAGTGCATGCTGAAAAAGTCAGTACACTGTGTAACAATATAGGTTGATCCCCTAGTAATATAAATACCTTATTAATATCACTATTCATCCTTTTCCCGCGTCCTGCCGCAACTATGATTGCTGTAACCACGTTATGATCCTACCTTTCAAGTATCGTTTTTCTCTTGTAATATACTTGTTTATTCGATTGCCGTAATTACTTTACCTGCTTTTCGGCAATCAATTTGATAGCATCATATCATTTATCATCATTTACACACCACGGACATACTATATTTTTTTATACCAGCACCATAAATTTTTCGCCCTCGCGACTCTTGTTCAACCCAATGATTACATTTTCTACACAATACTCGCGATGAAGGCAAAGCTTGTACCAACGTTTGCCCGCACTTACTACATACAAAGTTAACCAATTCAAATTCTTCGTTATGCATTTTTTCCCCTCCATAGTATTTTCAACCTATTATTATATTCCATTTATTGTAATTTTTTCCTGCTAAACCTAAAAAAAAATCTCCAAGTCTGCTAAACACAGAACTTGGAGATTTTTTATCCAGTTAAAATTATCTAAGCACCTTTTTCCATTGCTTTGGGTTTGGCAAAAATCATACGACCAGCGGCTGTCTGCAGCACAGATGTTACCAATACTCCAATCGTATCACCAATATGCTTCTTACCGCTATCAACTACAATCATTGTACCATCATCAAGATATCCGATTCCCTGCCCCAATTCCTTACCATCTTTTACAACATGTACGATCATTTCTTCACCTGGTAAGACAACTGGCTTTACAGCATTCGATAGTTCATTAATATTAAGCACTTTTACACCTTGCAATTCAGCAACTTTATTTAAATTATAATCATTAGTCACAAGCTTCCCTTTCATAACTTGGGCAAGCTTCACAAGTTTAGAGTCTACCTCGGCAATATCATCGAAATCACTCGTATTGATTTGCACAGAAAGAGCCAACTCTTTTTGCATACGATTCAAAATATCTAAACCGCGTCGGCCACGATTACGCTTTAACAAATCTGAAGAATCAGCAATATGTTGTAATTCTTCTAACACAAACACAGGAACGACTAGTGGTCCTTCTACAAATCCACTGGCACAAATGTCAGCAATACGTCCATCAATAATAACACTTGTATCAAGAATTTTATATTGTTCCACTTCAATAATTTTATCTTTTGACTTGTCTTTTTCCTTTTCTTTACCTCTCCAAGGCAAAGATACTAGCATTAAAAATAATTCTTCTCGTTTATTGATTGCAATATTCATTCCAAGATAACCTAAGATGATACTACTAACACCTGGAATATAATTCCCAATAATCGGAACATGCATAAAGGTTGATCCGATTAAATTAGAAATGATTAAACCAATAGCAAGTCCTATCGATCCCGCCAATACGTCATAAATCGGCATTTTATTCAGCCTTGACTCAACCCAATAGGTAAATTTCATCAAATGCTTTATGAAAAAAGGCGATAGAAAAAAACCAACAGCACCACCGGATATTCCACCTACAATAAAGATTAGAATCGTAGCTATTGTATCACCACTATCAATGAATCCAATACGTAAAGACTCATTGCTCACCATCGATGCAAAAAAAGAACTTGTACTTATCCATTTAGCTGTCATAAGACCAGCAATTACTGTTAAGACAGTTATGATAAACCGCAAAATTTTATCTAGCAAATTAACACCCCCTCTACTATTTATTCATTATATAAGATTTCCCACATTCTTACAAGCAAATTACATTACAAATACAATGTGGAAACACTATGTATTATACCCTAATATTAACAAAAAAATACGTCAGTTGCCTGGCGTATTTTCTTGTTCTTGCATTAATTCATCAATCCATTCTTCTACACTACCCAAATCTTTACCACAAGCCAATACCAATTCACTGACCATAATCTTCCTAGCAGTTTCTAACAATCGTCTTTCTCCTGCTGAAAGTTTTTTGGAATTATCCTGCAGCATCAAATTGCGCACTACCTCAGCTACTTCATATATGCTACCGGTTTTTATTTTTGCTAAATTTAAATTAAATCTTTTATTCCAACTCGCAGTTTCTTGAATCGAAGTTGTGCGCAAAATATCAACCACTTTTGTAATTCCAATGTCATCAATCACTTCTCTCAAACCGATATTTTCAACATTTTTCATAGGGATCATCACTCGCATACCGCCATAAGGCATAGTAAGAATATAATAATCCTGTCGTTGCCCAAACACTTCATGCTCTTCGATGGCCTCAATGACACCAGCACCATGCATGGGATAAACCACTTTGTCCCCTATAGCTAACATAGCATCATCTCCTAATAGAAGTAGTATAGCATATATATCTTCTTCTGTCAAAATTGTATATTTTAGCATAGGCTAATAATTCTTGTCAACTATATTTTTTGATTACGAGTAGTTTTACCATAATGATACCTTCTTAAAGTCAACTTTATACGTCTCTTTTTAGCAATTTAAAATCTCTTAGCACTAACTTTATCAATCATTTTTTTTAAATAAAAAATGATTATTTTATTTTTTTATTATATTCTCTTTTCATCGCTGTACAAACATTGACAATCATAGATTGATCTTTATATAATAAAACTCAAAGTGAGGTGTTTCGTAATGCATGAAAAATGCTCAGATTTCCAATCTGCTGTTGATGAATATCTGATTCGTCACCGCAGTGTCCTTGATATTATGACAAAATACCAAGAAGCTAGCGCCCGAGTAAATCGTGCTTTTGCTAAATCAGTCACCGAATGCGGTTGTGTCAAAGTAAATGCCACCAAACAACAAATACCTCCTGACACTGAATATAGTGACTTAAAACAATTTATGTCCTCTCATTTATCTGGTGAACCTTGCGAACATTGTAAGGATGTTCTTACGAAAGAACTAGGTCATAGTTTATTCTACTTAGCTGCACTCTGCAATTTATCAGGCATTAGCCTAAACGAAGTTATGCGGCAGGAGCTTAATACTGTGAATACCTTAGGCTTTTTTCATCTATCCTAACAAGTATTCACCTGACAGCACTTCTTCCAAATTAATATTCAAAATTACAGTAAAACGTGACCATTTAGGGTCACGTTTTTTACATAAAGAGGTTTTGGTAGGTACATAATACAACTGTGAGTATACGATAAAAATCTTATACTCACAGTAATTGCTCTAAGGAGTTGTTAGAATGAACTTCAATCGCCGTTATCTACTGATCATGATAGTAATCGTACTGCTTAGCATTTCAGTCTTCAGCGTACTACATATATTACCTCTTAATCTATTTTCTGTCCAACAAAAACCTGCACCAGAGCCACAAAAATTATATGATTATTACACGATAGTTGACGAAGCTGATGGTCATAGCTTAATGTATGTACCTTTAGTTGTTAATGTGGGAGACGAAGTACTCACTGAGGAAAATCAACGATATAAAATCGTGAAAATAGAACAAAATAAAGCTTTTGCACGTTTTGTCGAAAACGTCAATTTAGAAAAATATAAGTGAGTCAATTCATTTAGGGAAAACAATAATCTATACTCTTTATCTATCATTCATAGTGATCCAGCAAAACCTGCTCACGTACTCTTTTAAGACCCTCTCTTATTATATTCGCTTGACCTTCATCAACGCCAGAAACATGAGCTAGCTCTACCAGTGTCGCGTGATAAATGGGATGAAGTGTTTTAAAATGACTGACTAAATGATCTACCAGTGACATAGGGAGACGTCGAATTCGGCGAAGGACTCGATATCCTCTAGGTATCACTGGCAGATCAAGAACATTAGGGGTGGAAGCATAGCCTAAAATACGGCTTACATTATAAATTTCCAAACTTTCTTCTGGTAAGTTTGCCAATTGCTCTCGCACTAATTCCTGTACCTTTTGATCTTGATTGACACAATAATCTTTAATCAATAACTCCATATCATCATACTCTGACATTAGTTCTTCCATTTGCATGTTGACTAAACGGCCTTCATGTCCAAGTTCAATGATATTAAGTTCAATTTCTCTAGCAATACGGTTAAATTGCTCAACACGTACAATGATTTCAGCTACATCTAACAGTGTTACTAAATCTGCAAACTCCAGCGCACTTAACCTTGCAAAAGATTTTTGTAAGGTTTTTCTATATTTCCCCAAGGTTTGTAAAGCCTGATTGGCACGACTTAAAATGACCGTAATATCTTTTAAAGTATATCGCAAATTACCAAGGTACATGGTAATCAAATTACGTCGCTGTGAAATAGCAATGACTAAACCACCAGTTTGCTTAGCAACTCGTTCAGCAGTCCGATGACGTGTTCCAGTTTCAGTTGTGCTAATATTAGAATCGGGTACTAATTGTGCATTAGCATACAATATATGCCGAGCATCAGCTGATAAAATCAAAGCACCATCCATTTTGCCAAGTTCATAAAAACTAGCCGGCGTATATTCACAATTAATTGAAAAGCCACCATCAACTATATTCATTAAAGGCTGATTATTATCGACTAATACTAAGACTCCCATTTTAGCTCGCAAAATATTTTCCAGACCTTCTCGCAGAGGTGTTCCAGGAACTAACTTTTGAATAGTATTGATAAACTTTGCATCCCACAATTTATTTTCATGATGATTGGTCATATAAATACCGCCTCCATTGCTTCAATAACATTGCTGACCCCTACTATTTTAAGTCCTGATTGACGAACTTTTAATCCTGTTAAATTTCCAGCAGGAATGACAAATCTTTTAAAACCTAATTTAGCCGCTTCACTGATGCGTATGTCAACTCTTGCCACCATACGAACTTCACCTGTAAGGCCAACTTCTCCCATGACAACAGTCTGCGCATCAAGAGATACATTACGAAAGCTTGACGCCACCGCTAAGATTACAGCCAAGTCAGCTGCTGGTTCAGTAATTCGAATACCACCTACGGCATTTACATAAGCATCTTGATTAGCAAGCATTAAACCTACGCGCTTCTCCAATACGGCCATCAATAAAATAAGTCGATTATAATCAAAACCCGCTGCCATACGTCTAGGCATACCAAAACAAGTCGTACTAACCAAAGCTTGAATTTCAATCAGTATGGGTCTGATCCCCTCCATACAAGCTAATACTACTGATCCTGGCGTTCTCTCTGGCCTCTCTGATAATAACAGTCCTGAAGGGTTTTTAACTTCGACTAGCCCATCTTCTTCCATGGAGAATATACCACTCTCATGTGTTGAACCAAAACGATTTTTTATTGCACGCAATATACGAAAAGCATGACTTTTATCCCCTTCAAAATACAGTACAACATCAACCATATGCTCTAGAATTCTTGGACCAGCGATATTGCCTTCTTTCGTCACATGTCCAATAATTGCAATCGGAATACCACTTTCCTTGGCCAAACGCAATAACTTTCCTGTGGATTCTCGGACTTGTCCTACACTACCTGGGGCTGATGGTATCTCTGAACTATACATAGTTTGTATGGAGTCAATAATTAGCAACGCTGGTTTCATCCGACTGGCTACAGCTGTAATTTCCTCTAAATTTGTTTCTGTCATGATTAATAATTTATCACTTAATTTATCAAGACGCTCAGCACGCATTTTAGTTTGCACTGCTGATTCTTCTCCAGAAACATATAAAACCGTACCATAGGTCTGACTTACGCTACAAGCGACCTGTAAGAGCATGGTTGATTTACCTATACCTGGATCACCACCAATCAAAATAAGGGCTCCAGGTACGATACCACCACCTAATACTCGATCAAACTCCTCTACACCTGTTGCTAGCCTTGGCACGGGTAGGTTATCAACTTCCGTAATAGGTCTCGGTGTAGCTCCATCATTAGCTCTATGGCGTGTTTTAGTATCCAGTTTACTTACAACTTCTTCAACCATACTATTCCACGCCTCACAACCAGGACACTTCCCTAACCACTGCAACGAATCATGTCCACATTCTTGGCATACAAAATGAACTTTTACTTTAGCCACTCTTATTGACCCCTCTCGTATAAAAAACACATCACTATTATAAAATTCTGTTCGCGTTATTGTATCTTTTTCCTGCAAAAAATGACACTATCCATTGTTTTTCTATATAAAGAAAACTTGACTTCAGTCCCCAGCCAGACCAAAGTCTTAGTTGCCCTTACTTGTAACCCTAGAAAGTGTTATACTTTCTGATTACGAAAAAAAGACCTTGGCTTTTGCCAAGACCTTATCGTTAAACAAAAGCCTTTGTCATTCTTTTTTTACATAACTTGTATCATCATAAATTTCAGATACTCAGTTTCTTCTGATGCTGGTAAGATAGGATGATCTTTTGCTTGCGTGCGATATTCAACCATACGAATGGCTCGTTTAGCATCACGAGCAGCATCAACAATAATTGCTTTAAATAATTCACGATCCATATGGTAAGAACATGAACAAGTGATTAAAAAGCCACCTGGACGTACCATTTTGATTCCTCGCAAATTAATTTCCTTGTATCCACGTGCCGCTCCTTCAAGAGCTTTGCGACTTTTCGTAAAGGCTGGCGGATCAAGAATAACTACATCAAATTGCTTGCCTTCATCTGACATTGTACGCAAATAATCAAAAGCATTAGTCACTTGAAAATCACAGACTGGAAGAACATCATTGAGTTCAGCATTCTTTCTTGCCATAGCAATGGCATCTTCAGAAATATCAATCGCAGTTACTTTCTTTGCACCATATAAAGCAGCATGTACTGTAAATGATCCTGTATGGCAGAAACAATCTAATATTTCAGCATCTTGAGATACCTGTTTTAAAAATAAACGATTTTCTCGTTGATCATAGAAAAAACCTGTTTTTTGACCATTTTCAATATCAGCATAAAAAGGTATACCATTTTCTAATACCTTAATGGTTGTCGGAAACTCGCCTCTAAGATAGCCTTTTTGCTGTTCTAAACCTTCCAAACGGCGCACGGATACATCATTACGTTCATAAATACCTTTAGGTTGAAATAATTCCTCTAAAACAGATATGATTGTTTCTTTATGCACATCAATCCCTAGAGACAAGGTCTGAATTACCATATAATCGCCAAATTTATCAACGGTTAAGGCTGGTATAAAATCACCCTCACCATTGATTAATCTACAATAATCTGGTTCACTAATAAATTTTTTCCGATAATCCCAAGCTGCTTCAATACGCTTTTTAAAAAACTCTCGATCAATCGGCTCTTGTTCTGTTGTTAAGATGCGCACAATAATTTGAGACTGCGGATTGATATAACCTCGTCCTAAAAATACCTTTCGCCAGTTATATACATCGACAATATCACCAGGCTCAAACCGACCATTTATATAATCGAGTTCACTTTGAAATATCCATGGATGTCCATTCTCTACGCGATGTTGGCCACCTTTACGTAAAAATACAGTTGCTTTTACTTGCATATTGAATTCCTCACTTCTGTTCTTTTTCCACTTATACTAAATTCCACTCTTCTTGATTATATAAGAGGGCTTTACAGCCCTCTTATCTCTTACTTACTCTTTATTACCTTGTACTTTTTTTGCAAATTCTAGTCCAAAATTAAAACATTTTTCCCGCTCATCTTGATCAGCCACCCATTTAAATGATAAGTTAGATGATTCAACAGCGATGCCTGATGCAGTAAGAGACTCTTCAATGGACTTCTGTGCCCCGCCAGCCCAACCATAAGCACCGAAAGCCGCGCCAATTTTGTTTACCGGTCGTAATCCTTTCAAATAAGTCAAAAACCCGCCCATTGTTGGTAGTACATCATTATGTTGAGTTGATGATCCAACAATAATACCACCACACTCTAAGGAATCATTGATAATATCACTTAATGAACTTGTTGTCAGGCAATGTAATTTTGCAACAACCCCTGCGGCTGATACGCCTTCCAAGATACGCCTAGCCATATCTTCCGTGGCACCCCACATACTATCATATACAATAACGATACTACCGTTATTGTATCCGCTACCCCATTTCTCATATTTTACCAAAATATCTTTAATATGAGTACGCCATATGACACCATGACTAGGAGCAATCATTTTAATTGGCACCGTTTCAGTTTTACCTAAAGCATTGCCGATTAATCGATTATAGGGCATCAAAATATTAGAATAATACTTGGACGCTTCATCCATAATATCACTAATATTATTTTCATCATCAAAACATTGGTTTGTACAAATATGTTGGCCAAAAGCATCATTTGAAAATAAAATTTCTTCTCCATCAAGATAGCTTGCCATAGAGTCAGGCCAATGCAACATCGGCATTGTTATAAAATGTAATTTTTTACGACCAAGATCTAAGACATCGCCTTCTTTAACAACCTGAAAATCATACTCTTTTTGATAATGTTTTATAATCGATGCCTTACCTTGAGCAGTCAGCACAACTTTGGCCTGTGGTGTTTTTTCCATAACAAAAGGCAATGCGCTAGAATGATCAGGCTCAGTATGATTACAAACAATATAATCAATTTTTTCTAGATCAACAATTTGACTAACACGTTCAAGTAATTCCTTAGTAAAAGGCGCTTTTACAGTATCGACTAAACAAATTTTTTCATCTACAATTAAATAAGCATTATAAGTAACGCCTCTCGGTGTTTCGTAGCCATGGAAATTTCTCTTAGTCCAATCCACTGCCCCTACAGAATATACTCCTGGTGCTATTTCTACATTATGCATCATATCTCTTTCCTCCTATCCCTTTGAACCTAAATTCTATACCAACTGAGGTGCTTTTGCCAATACCTCTTTGGCTTCAGACATTATTTTTTCAATAATATCTTTTGCAGGTTCAATTTTAGTAAGAGGAAGTAAACTCTGTCCAGCCTGAACCATACCATTTTCGATGTCCCCTTCAACAGCGGCCAAACGATTCGTACCTGTTGCTAAACGTGCAAGCTCAGCTTCTGGTGTGCCTTTCCGCTCAAGTTCTAAGAAATGTTCTGTAAATTTATTTTTAACTCCTCTAACAGCATGACCTGAAGCCATTCCTGTAACAACAGTATCAGTATCAACTGCAGAAATTAGTTTTTGTTTAAATTTCTCATGAACAGAACATTCTTCAGCTACCAAGAATCGTGTACCCATCTGAATACCTGCTGCGCCCATCACAAGTGCTGCTGCTAACCCACGTCCATCAGCAAAACCACCTGCGACAATAACAGGAATACTGACTGCAGGAATCACTTGGGTCATAAGTGCCATTGTCGTCAATACACCAATATGTCCACCAGCTTCCATACCTTCAATGACAATCGCATCAGCACCTTTATCTTGCACTCGTTTAGCTAATTTAACATTTGGTACAACTGGAATTTTCTTAATACCCGCTTTATCAAATTGCTCAAAAAATGGAACGGGATTACCCGCACCAAGAGTAACAAATACTACTTTTTCCTGACAAATTGCATCAATAATTTCATCTTTATTATTGGCCATCAACTGAATGTTTACACCAAATGATTTATTGGTAAGAGATTTTGCTAAACGAATTTGTTCGACTACCCATTTTACATCTCGACCACCTGTAGCAATAATCCCTGCACCACCAGCTTCAGATACAGCAGCTGCTAATTTTCCATCAGATACCCAAGCCATACCACCTTGAATAATGGGGTAGTTTATATTTAGTAGCGTTGTTAATTTGTTGTTCATCATATGATAGCACTCCTTATTATTAGATATAGTTTCTCATTTAAAATTCACTATTTAAATTGTATATTCCTGCAAAGATTTCATCATTATTTTATATAATNGTTAATTTGTTGTTCATCATATGATAGCACTCCTTATTATTAGATATAGTTTCTCATTTAAAATTCACTATTTAAATTGTATATTCCTGCAAAGATTTCATCATTATTTTATATAATAATCTGAAAAATTATTCTTTACAATACTACGTAATCGATTTATAATGAAAAATTGTACAATACTTCTAACTAATAATCTCAGTATACTTTTTTTGTCATAAATAGGCTTTTTTTATTAATACTTTATATGTTAAACAAGAAAGTATCTATCTCAATAAACTTTCGTAAAGGGGCGATACATGATATGCTAGGAATAATAGGAAGACACCTGACCATTGATCTGTATGGGTGCATTTTTGAAAGCCTTGACAATGTAGATTTTGTAAAAGAAACCATGCTAACAGCAATTAAAGAAGCCAATATGACCTTTTTAAACTTCACTTACCACAAATTTGAACCACAGGGATTGACTATTTTAGCACTATTAGCTGAAGGTCATATGAGTATTCATACTTATCCTAAGATGAGTTATACTGCCGTAGATATTTTTACTAGCGGTGAACAAAGTTATCCAGACCAAGCAATAAAGGTATTGAAACAGTCATTTAAACCTGAAAAGATCAAAACAACCAATATAAAACGTGGTGATTTTGGATCACTTAGTGATATGAAACCAAAAATCAAATTGAGTATCACGCCAATGCGTCGTGTTCGTGATACGGGGGCTAAAGTGTTTAGATTCTTGTCTCGCTCTCGATAATCCAATGATATAAAAATCCGTTCTACCTTGTAACGACAAGATAGAACGGATTTTTTTCTTTCAATGGCTCAACTCATTACTCACCAAAATTACTCTCAATTAATTCTTTTAATGCGCTAATACACTCTTCTTCATCTTCACCATCAGCTGTAATGATAAGTTTGGCATTTTGGGTTAATCCCATTCCCATTACAGCTAAAATACTTTTTCCATCAGCTACTTTATTATTGCCTGCAATTTTTATTTTAGATTTAAAACTAGCAGCTTTTTGAACAAATTGGGCTGCAGGCCTTGCATGTAAACCTGTAGTATTCGTAATAATTACTTCAATTTCAGTCATAATTAATCCCTCACAATTGTTAACACTTTCTTAAATTTCGAGCATCTTCAGCAGTCGCCAAAACAGTAGATAATGAGCTACCTAACGATGCTTCAACTGTAGCGCTAATCGCCCCTTCCAAGATAGGAGCATCGGCAATTTTTACTTGATCACGCACTTCTGCGTCAAGGAGTTCAAGAGCTGTATCAGTACTCATCACTGCGCTACCCAAATCCACCATTACTACAACACCATCACCAGTATTCGCAGCAATAATTGCCTCACTAATTTTCATTACATCAGTACCAATCTTATCATCGTCTATTCCTCCTGCAGCGATAATCTGCTGCTCAGGTCTAGACATTTGTAATGCCATATCCCTTATGCCTTCTGCTACTTTTTGACTATGTGATACAATGACTATTCCTACCATCTCTCTGAACCCTCCTGTTTACTAGCGGCGACTAAACTCCAATAATGTCTGCAACATAAGATAAGATGAAGTAGCTCCAGGATCTTGATGACCAAGACTACGTTCTCCCAAATAACTAGCTCGACCTTTGGTCGCAACAATTGTCTTAGTAAATTCGACGCCCTGCCGAGCAGCTTCACAAGCAAATTCCAAGCACTCTATTAGAGATTTTTGTTCAGCAGCTCCTGCAACAAAAGCATCATAAGCAGGTTCCAATACATCAAGCATGGTTTTTTCTCCACGACTTGCTTTCCCTCGATCTTTAATTCCTGTAATAGCAGCTGCGAGCATTAAGGTAGCAGTCTCTGTATCTAACTCAAATTTTCCCTGACTTGGACTAGCAGCACGCAAGAATGCCGTACCATATAAAGGACCAGAGGCACCTCCAACGCTAGAAATAAGTGTCATTCCCACCGTTTTCAAAATTACACCAATATCTTTGTCAGGTCCCAATGATAGTAACTTAGTAGCCACAGCCTCAAAGCCTCTAGCCATATTAATACCATGATCGCCATCACCAATAGCGGCATCTAAATCTGTTAAAAATTGCTTATTACTAATAATGGTCTGACCGATGGCAGCCATTGCTTCATATGCAGATCCTTTCATGCTATATCCCCCTTTAAAACTGTACCAAAGCTGGTGTATCTGCTTGCGCAAATAACAATTCTTTCAGTTCACTATCAAGTTTTAATATTGAAACTGAAAAACCAGCCATCTCTAACGATGTCATATAATTACCTACATATGTTTTTTCGATTTTTACCCCTTTAGCTCCAAGTAGCTCAGCAACCTTACGATTGACGATATACAATTCCATGAGAGGAGTTGCCCCTAGTCCATTAACTATAACTGCTACTTCTTCCCCTGAGCTTAGAGGCATATCGTCGAGAATTTTTTCTACTAAATGGCTTGTAATTTCATCAGCAGAACGAAGAGCTTCTCGATGTGTACCTGGCTCACCATGAATCCCCATACCAATTTCAATTTCATTATCGCCTAATACAAAGCTAGGTTTACCAGCAGCAGGCACTGTACAAGAATCAAGCGCCATCCCCATCGAACGTACATTATTAATTACTTTTTCAGCAACTCTTTTAACTTCAAGCAATGATGCTCCCGTTTCAGCCTTAGCACCAGCAATTTTATGTACAAATACAGTTCCTGCAATACCGCGTCTACCAATCGTCCATGTACTATTTTCCACTGCCACATCATCGTTAACAATGACTTTCTCAACGTCAATTCCTTCTGCAATGGCCATTTCAGTGGCCATTTCAAAGTTCATCACATCACCACTATAGTTTTTTATAATTAAAAGTACTCCAGTACCACCATCTACTGCTTTAATTGCTTCATAAACCTGATCAGGGGTTGGTGACGTAAACACGGCACCAGCAATAGCGCCATCTAACATTCCACGTCCGACAAAACCAGCATGTGATGGTTCATGTCCACTACCACCACCACTGACTAAACCAACTTTATTAGCTACTGGAGAATTCGTTCTTACTAATACATCAAAACCTTCGACGCGTTTAAGATACTGTGGGTATGCTATAGACATACCTTGTAACATTTCCTCAACGACTTGTTCTGGTACATTAATCACTTTTTTCATAGTATCAACTCTCCTTATTTTTTTGTGAAACCAAGAAATCTTCATAAATTCTTGATTCCCAGTAAGAACGACTATGCCTTTCGCCTACGTCTGAGAATTTGGCATAATACATTTCATATCGATTAAAATATGATTATTACATACATTTATATATGCAATAATCATACCAATAATAAAAATCAGGTTTAGTGCCTATATTTAATCATTATTACTTTTATTTTAGATTATTTGGTAAAAAAGATCAATTGATTATTATATTTTTGATCTTTTTTACCAGCATCACACTTTATTACCATGAAATTGTTTTCTCAAGTCCATACTTTCTGGCTTTAGCTGCGACAGTTTTATGCGTAAGTCCTAAAATCTTGCCTGCACTATTAAAACTTCCATATTTTTTTAAAGCTTTTCCAATGATTTTCTTTTCATATTCTTCCCATGATAGAATAATGTCATCAACCATTCCAGTACTTTCCCACTTCCCTGTTAATACTTCTTCTTTAATATATGAAGGTAAATGAAGGACATCGACATAGTCTCCTTCTGTCAAAATCACAATTCTTTCAATAATATTTTCTAATTCACGCACATTACCTGGCCAACGATAATTTATAAGAATATCCAATGCTTCACGTTTTATACCTTTAATCTTTCTATCGAGTTCAGAACTCACTTTACTCATAAAATGTTCCGCTAACAGCGGGATGTCTTCTTTACGTTCTCTAAGAGGTGGTAACAATAAAGGAATTACATTTAAACGATAATACAAATCTTCACGAAACTCATTTTGCGCAACCATGACTTCCAAATTTTGATTTGTTGCTGCAATAATTCGCACATTAACTTTAATAGTAACTTCCCCACCTACCCTTTCAAATTCTTTTTTCTGTAAAACTCGTAATAATTTTACTTGCATATTTTTCTCCATCTCACCAATCTCATCGAGAAAAATAGTTCCATTATTAGCTAATTCAAATTTACCTAATTTTTTACGCACTGCACCAGTGAAAGATCCTTTTTCATGACCAAATAATTCACTTTCTAATAAATTAGTAGGGATCGCTCCACAATTTACTCGTATAAACGGTCCTTGAGCTCTTGAACTTGCATAATGAATGCCTTCAGCCACTAATTCCTTACCTGTACCGCTTTCGCCGCGTATAAGTACATTAGAGGAGCCTTGGGCCGCTTTGGCAGCCATGGATAATACATCCACAACTTTACCACTACGTCCAATAAAATGCTCGAATGCGCTATCGGTCTTTTTGGTACGCCATAATTCTTGCTCTAAATATTCGGCTTTGGCCGAAATACGATTCAAATTATCCATCAAACTATGTAACTCAGTAATATCTTTTATTACTGACACAGCACCTGTTAACTCCCCATCAACAATAATGGGATTGACATTAGCGACAACAGTTACCCCATCTAATTTATGACTAACATGACCTAATACTTGTTTACCTGATTTCAAAACGATTGATCGTGCGCCGTTTGAAGAAATATCATTTATATTTTTTCCTACCAAATCTTCATAATGTAGATTGACAATTCTTAAATAGGCAGGATTAACATACGTAATATATCCATCCTTATTTAATACGCAGATACCATCCTGTACTGACTCCAAAACAAGTTGTAAGCGTTCTTTTAGTTCTTTTATTTCATGTAATTCCCACGTAACTTTTTCCAATGCAGAAATATCTTCAAAAATAGCAACTGCACCCTTTACCTGACCATCAATCATGATCGGTGTCCGATTGGTAATTGTAACTGAATCGCCAACAAGCTGCCGGCAAGCTAATTCAGCTATTCCACTCTTATTAATAATATGTAATCTAGAATTAGGAATACTGTCATAAACTTTCTTACCTAAAACTGTACTTGCTAAAATTCCTAAAATTTCTTCAGCAGCTGGATTAAATACTGTAATAATATCGTCTTCATCACATACCATTAACCCATTGGCCATGCTATTAAAAACCTGTTCAGCCGTAAAAGCATTATCTTGAAGTAGCTTATCCACCTCATTAATGGTTTGTGGATTATTAAGTTGAAAATCACTTTCCAAGAAATCAACCATTTCTTCTACTGCCAATTCAGCATTATCACCATTTCCTACTACCCATAGCCCATCACCAGCTTTTACTTTTAACGAACATAATAACATTAAACTGTTCGCTAATATTTGCTCACGTTGATTATACTTAAAAAATAATCCAGATTGATATTGAGCATTTAATTCATGAGCTTTTTGTACAACCATCGCTACAACTCGTGTATGCAATCCTTTCTGGTGTTGAATTACTGCTTTTTTTTCATAATGCAATTTATTAACCCTCTTTACTTAACACTTTGTATAATCAGAATTAATTTATCTAAAATATCAATATATTTTAGACTTAATGGAAGTTTTTATCTTGACAATTTATTCATTATGGATAATAATAATTAATAGATAATAAATAATTTTGGAGGTAGTTTTAATGAAAACTGAAAAAAACTTAGCTGATGGTTTTGCAGGAGAATCACAGGCCAATCTCAAATATTTAGCATTCGCTAAAAAAGCTGAGGCAGAAGGTTATGTACAAGCAGCGAAACTTTTCCGTGCAACTGCTGAAGCAGAATTAATTCATGCTCATTCTCATCTAAGTGCTTTAGGAAAAATAAAAACAACCGCTGATAATCTTCAAGCTGCTATTGCTGGTGAAACTTATGAATTTAGCGAAATGTATCCACAATTTATTGCAGAAGCTAAAGAAGAAGAAAATACAACTGCAGCGATACGCTCTTTTACACTCGCTACTGAAGCCGAAAAAGTACATGCTAAATTATATCAAACAGCACTCACTAACTTAGAAAGTCACGAAATTTTTGATTACTATCTCTGTACTATCTGTGGTCATATTCATGAAAAAGGTGCACCAGATGTATGTCCCATCTGTGGTGCTAAAGCGCAAGCTTATAAAAAATTCGATTAAATATATATTTTATTATAACCGAAAGACCACTTCTTTGAAGTGGTCTTTCTCTATTTTATTTAATAATATTTTACTAAATTTCAAAATATATGTTTTTCACACAGAATAGCCATTTACCACAACTTCAACTTCTCCTGTATTAGGATTAAAAATCAGCCCATGTACAGGTACGTCTTTAGGAATGAGGGGATTACTACGAATCTTCACAACAACTTCTTCTAGATTGTCGATGGGATGATGAAAATTGTCAATCCAATGTTCTAATTCTTTATCAATCATTTTTATTGCATCGGGTGAAATTCCTCTATCTAGCATTTTTTGAATCAAAGATTGAGATGTGGTATGAGATATACCACAATCTAAATGACCAATAACAAAAATTTCTTTTACACCTAATTCAAAAATACTTACAATTAAACTACGAATGGTAGCCCCAAAAGGACGTGTTACCGAATTTCCTGCATTTTTTATTACTTTTCCTTCCCCACGTTTAATCCCCATCGCTGGTTCTAAAAAATCAACTAAACGAGTATCCATACAAGTAAAAATTGCAATCTCACGATTTGGCATTTTACTTGTTTCTGGGTAATAATCAACAAATTCCACAGGTAAAGCTTTGACAAATTTACGATTGGCTTCTAACATTTCATCTAAGATAGTCATACTAAATCCCTCCGTAATAAGTGTTTTCTTTCCTCATTTACATTTTATAAAGAAATAAAAAACATAAATATACTTTTATATTTATAACCCATTTTATTATATATCATTTTACATTGTATAACGATACTTAATAAGTGTTAATTTATTTAATTATGTTAAGTATACAAATTACAATATTTTTTTCTTTTCACTCACTATCTATCGTTCACGAGGATTTAGTTATCCTACTTATCAACAATCTTACGAACACTATGAAAAAAAGCACTCATAAAAATGAGTGCTTTCTTTCACCAGCAATACTTATCCCCAGCCCATTTACAGCCAAGTACTTTCAGCGTATGGGCTTAACTACTGTATTCGGTAATTCGATTGGCGATGATACCCCATCTGCTCAGTTCACGTGCTCCTCATGCCTAGCATCTAGAGCATCCCCACCAATCTCAGGAACGACGATAAGAAAAGAAAAAAGCACTCATTTGCATGAGTGCTTTTACTAACCAGCAACTATCTATCCTCCCAGGTCGTTTCCAACCAAGTACTTTCGACGTATATGGGCTTAACTACTGTGTTCGATATGGGAACAGGTGGAACCCCATAGCTATCGCCACTGGATTTTAGAAGTACATATTACTATGTTCCTTCAAAACTTCACAGAAGAAAGATCGTATTTTAGGATTAATTCATGTGCTAACAGGTCATGTTAGCGGATTAAGTCAAGCCCTCGACCTATTAGTACCAGTCAGCTGAATCCATTGCTGGACTTACACACCTGGCCTATCAACCTTGTCATC
>NZ_JBGJZL010000021.1:0-38352 GCF_042610375.1 Pelosinus sp. sgz500959 | reverse complement strand
GCTCTTTAAAAAACTTACTTGTGTCAGTATCACTTGCGTGACCCAACGTGTGTGTACTCAAAACGAGTACGGCACATCTGGCTTATTTTAACTTTACTTACATTGTTTAGTTTTCAAAGAACACCTGATCATCTTTCGACAACCGCACCACCGTTTCTCACAGTGGATATTGATTGTAACATGTTCGCAACTTTATGTCAATATATTTTTATTCTTTCTTCAAATCTCGCTGAGAACTTATACAATATACCATAGTTGTTATTATTATGTCAATAACAACTTTTCACTCTGTCTTTCTCTGAAGAACAGGGAATCGAGCCATCGTAACTAGCTTGGAAGGCTAGTGTTCTAACACTTGAGCTACGCCAGGGGAAAAATCATGGTGACCCCGGCAGGATTCGAACCTGCGGCCTTTTGATTCGTAGTCAAACGCTCTATCCAGCTGGGCTACGGAGTCAATACTACATATTCTATTTGATGTCGGATAGTTATAATATCATCTTCATAACATTATGTCAACTATTTTCTAGAAATATAACTGTTAGTACAATGATCTTCATCAAAAAATAGATATTCAGGATTTTTATAAGCGGTTCTATCTATTAGAAGTCGTTGTTTTTGTCCTTGACTTAATCCATGACCATCTGGGCCTATTCCTTTATAATAGCCTAAGGGCAACGATTCAATGAATTCATCAATATTTGCAATTTCAGCTGATTGTTTCAATTTCTTTTCATCTGATAACTTAGGATAGAGTGTTGTATGTTTATTTAACGAAAGTTCTCAACTGTCTGTTTCCTGTAATCATCGACTTCCCTAGTTAATTTATAATCACTTTTTTTCAACACGGTAAGATACTCGATCATGATCTTAGAGAAATCACCATCACTTCCATTAAATTCAGATTCAAGATAGGCTTTCTTAGCCGCGGGCACCATTTCCTTATCCTCATAGCCGAATAGTGGTGTATTATTGGTTCCGTATAGAGCAAATATAAGATATGTCTTGAGTAACTTCTTCACATCTTCTACCTTAGTAGAATTACCATACATTTTAACAAAACGCTCATGCTTTGAGGCTCTTTTTAAAATTTCTCCCCACCCAATCTTAAGGCCAGCATCTTTGACAGCTACTGTATCTGATTCTACTGCCATAATATCAATATAATCAGCAATGTCTGGAGCTACGTTTGAGCGATATTTTTTATAGAAGGAATAGTCGATAACAGGATAATAAAAACCTTCTGCTGTTTCAATCTTAAACCCGTTGTTTTTAGTTGCCAGCAACAAGTCTTTTATCACCTTCTCCTGGATTCCATTAATATAACTGTCTGTTAAAGCGCCCCGCTCACTTTTTCTCAGGGCTTTCTGGATACTGTCATCATCGGCAAATTGATCTTGCAACTTAGGCAAACGAAGCTGCTGATTTTTCTCAAGTGCTATAATCATTGTTGAAGCATTTTCCTGAGAGACAGAAGCGATATTTTCGTCCAAAAATTTAATCATTTTTTCTGCTGTAACATCACTTTTCTGCATCATATTATTGAATTCACCCATGATGGCTGTCTCTTTGTTTACTGAATTCTCCGTTGCTTGCTTGGGAGCTTCATTCCCTGGGCTAGGTCTATTATTGGTACACCCATTTAGAGATATAAATACCACTACCAGTAAGATACTCGCAATAACGTTCTTCTTAGAATTAATCATTTTAATCTCCTCCGACTTGAGAGGCAGTAACGTCCTCTCAACTTATTATTCATCTTTTCCTTTTACTGACTGATTAGTCATTCATAATAATAAACGTAATACAATCCGATAAGTAACGGATTGTATTATTAAATTTTACTGACTACTGCTCTACTCGGTTCGGGTGNTATTCATCTTTTCCTTTTACTGACTGATTAGTCATTCATAATAATAAACGTAATACAATCCGATAAGTAACGGATTGTATTATTAAATTTTACTGACTACTGCTCTACTCGGTTCGGGTGCAAAAAATTAAGCCAATGCTTGAATTTGCTAATTTTAAAACTGCTGATCTAAAGTGGTTTTATATAAATATTTTTAGACAATTCTCTAAGCTGCTTTATATCTAATACATATATTTTTTTATCATCATATTTTATAATTAATTTTGATTCCATTTCCTTAAACGTTCTATTTAAATGTCTATACGTTGTTCCTAAAAATTGTGCAATTTCTAAATATGATGAATTCAAAATTACATAATTCTTTTCTGTTAAATGTGCAACTAAATAACTAGCTAATCTATTAATTAGTGGATATACAAAATTATAGGAACTATTATTAATAGTTCCATAAAGCTTTTCACTCAAAGAATCTACCAAATGATGCAAAAGTTTTATATTATTAAAATACTTTTCTCTAAGTATATCTGAAGGTATTGCTATCAAATAACTATCTTCTACTGCATCAATATTACAAAGTATCGGGATATTTTTCAAAAGTTCTAAATCCCCTATCGTATTAAAATCTTTATAAAATTTTAAAAGCATTGATTTCCCATTTTCAAAAGGATAAAAGATTTTAATTTTGCCATCCACCAGTAGATAATAATATTCAAGAGTTTCCTCTGATTCTAATATATACTCTTCTTTTTGATAGAAATGAAGTTGTGCATATTTTAATATTTCATCATCAAATATCTGTTCTATATTATGTTTTTTAATATAATGGTTTAAAAGATTACTATCTAAAATTTTTTTCATGTCGCCCCCTAACATGACCCATGTCATGTCCTATTTATTATAAATATATTATTTTATTTATACAGGCTTGAAAGGAGTGAATAAAATTGAATATGTATAAGAATTAACTGTTTTAAATGGTATCTTATCAAGAAATTAGGTCTGTGCCTTAACATATTAAATTATCCTATATTAGGATTTTTATTATAAAAATTTAGTTATATAAAATTATTTGGAGGATATATATTATGAAGTATGAAGTTATACTATTTGATGCAGATGAAACTTTATTTGATTTTAAAAAATCTGAAAGAGAAGCTTTTAAAAAGACTATGCTTGAATTTGATATTAAATATGATGAAAATTGTCATTTAAAAATATATCATGATATAAATGCAACTATATGGAATGAATTTGAACAAGGACTTATTACACAAGAAAAACTAAAGGTAGAACGATTTAAAAGGTTATCAGATACCTTAAAGATTAGTTTTAATGAAACTAACTTTGCAAAATTATATTCGGAGCATTTGGCTGATGCATCATTTCTATATGATGATAGTATGGATCTTGTAGAAAGCCTAAATAAATATTATAAACTTACTATAATCACTAATGGTCTTACATCTGTTCAGGATAAAAGAATCAGAAAATCTATTATATCAAAATATTTTGAGGATATAGTAATATCTGAAGAAATATTAGTATCAAAACCCAATCCTAAAATTTTTGAACATGCTTTAAAAAATATAAATTATGTTGATAAAAGTAAAGTATTAATCGTAGGAGATAGTTTAACTTCTGATATACAAGGCGGTATAAACTTTGGCATAGATACATGCTGGTATAATCCTAATAAAATTATAAATCAAACATCAATAAAACCGACTTACGAAATTTCTAATTATAATGAACTTAAAATTTTACTACTTAATCAATAAAATTCAAGCCTGCCCCCATCGCATTCCCCTTAGGCCGGTTCGAGAAAGCCTTTGGTTAAGCAGATTTCGATTGATAGTGTTTTGATAGTCCCATTAAACTTAATATCAATATTTGAGGAAGTTATAGAAACGATTTTTCCTCGGCCAAATGACTGGTGATTTATTAAACTGCCTATTTTTAGTTGATTTGCATTTTTGATGGCATTTGAATTATAACTTACCATGGGACTGACTTTTGCCCTTTGTTTTACATTTATCTTAGGAATTACTACTGGTGGACTAATTATATTTCTTACAGAAGCTACAAACTCTGACTCCGATACTTTTTCATGATCTCGTTTATCATATGTTAGTAACTCCAGATGGGTTTTGGCCCGGGTCATCCCAACATAAAATAAGCGAACAGCTTCCTCCATCGCCTCAGGTTTTCCTTCCTTTTTCTGTTCAATATCAGACCGGGTCGGAATAATGCCTTCCAGCAAATCAATCATATACACTCGATCAAACTCCAGCCCTTTCGCACTATGGAAGGTAGATAGTGTAACCCAGCTGTCTTTGTTATTCTTTGAAGACTTCATCACCGTTTCGAGATATTTCAGCCGACTAGCGAAATCTTCCATACTACTCAGCCCGGCAGCAATTTCTTCAAGTGTATTGAGTATGCCAAGCAAGTAGTCCTTGCGGAACCCCAAACGCTCACACATTCTCTCAAGCGCCTTTTCGTATCCTAGCTTACGGCGAATCGTGCATATGACTGCAAGAGGAGCCATACCTTTCATAAGCCGTATCGTTTCTTTGCATTCTTCGATCTGTTTTAACTGGTACTCTTGCAGCGGAGCATATTTTAGCAAATTATCAAAAACTGATTCATTATTGTTAATTTTTTTAATCGCTTCCATCTGCTGCTTCGTAATATAGCCACTCACCTTGGTAAATATCTTTTCAAAAATATCGATTCTTTTATCCGTATAAGTCAAACGCATAAAATTCAATATATCCTCAACTACCCAGTGTGAAAAGAAACGCTTATCTTCATCTTTGATATAACAAGAGATGCCCGCACGGTCTAGCTCATTTATCAGGATTATCGATGATGAATTATTTCTGTATAGCACTGCAATCTTACAAGAATGGTCGAGCTTCTTTATTTCTTCGATCAAATATTTAGCCTGGTTTTTATAGTCGGTAAGGCTATGAATAATGATCGGTTTATGTGCTGCTGGATTATGGGTAAACATATTCTTGTTATAGCGCTGTTTATTACGCTTTATGAAGACGTTGGCGGTATCAACAATCTCTTTAGATGAACGGTAATTTTGTTCCATGAACAAAATGGTAGCGCTCGGATATACATTTTTAAAATTAAGTAAATACGACGGTTCAGCCCCCCGCCAGCTGTAGATAGACTGATCATCATCGGCAACAACGCATAGTTTACCATGTTTACGAACCAATTTTTCAATGATATAGTGCTGAACAAGTGAGGTATCCTGACTTTCGTCTGTCAGTATATAATCATAAAGCTGTTGATATCTACCAAGAAGTTCCCGATCCTGATCGAAGGCCTTGTTCGCATAAATTAGCATATCATCGTAGTCCAATAAAAGCTTATCGGAAGCCGACTTAAACTCTTCATATTTTCTCATAATTTCCGCGGCTGCTGGTACATTACAATCAATTTCAGACCATTTTTCCTGCAAAATAAGCTTATTTTTAATAAAGCTAATGTATGTTGTCAACTCATCCATCTGATCTTCCGTAATATTTTCCTGAGTAACGTTTTTAAATATTTCTCGCAAGATATGTCTTTTATCTTGATTTTGGCTACCTTCAATCAGCTGGTAATTAAGCCTATTTTTCCGAAAGTGCTCTCGCGCTACTTCAAAAGCTAAGCTATGTATAGTAGAAAAATCAACTAGAGCAAGAGTAGGAAAAAAGCGTTTGAACCGCGTCTTCATTTCTTCTGCCGCTGCCCGACTGAAGGTTACCGCCTTAATTCGGGCCGGTTGAATACCTTTTACCTCTAAAAGATAGCCAATTTTCATTATGATCGTGGTTGTTTTTCCCGCCCCAGGTGATGCCAATAGCAAAAGCGCTCCACCGGTATTGACTACCGCTTGTCTCTGAACTTCATTCAATGCAACGCCTTTCTTTTTTTGCTTACCCCAAAAGATATCTTCTTTTGTACGCATGTGAAAATATCCTTTCTATTTTATTTAAATCATTTACTTAACTATAATACCATAAAAAAGAAAAACAGAGGGACAGATATGGTGTTTTTAAACACTGTATCTGTCCCCTGCTTTTCTTAGCTAATTTAAATTTTTGAGATTAATTATACTTTGGTCACAGCCGAATGATCTGACGGTAGTGCATCCACTGGCATTGATTTATCCCAAGCCATAATAAACAAAGGGATGCAAAAAAATAGACTCCCTATCCCGTTAAGCCAGAAATTTTTGCCCAATTTTTCCGCGAGAGTGCCATAAATATATACATTAACCACTATGTTGACATATGGAATAAACATAGCAACAAGCCACCACGGAGATACTTTAGCACATTTGCATATCAATACCCAGTTGTATACAGGAATAAAGTATTGAAGCATTGATCCGACATGAAATTTTTCTCCAATCTTTGCTGCTGTGTAACAAACAACAAGGTAAATAACTATCGCAAAAACAATATCCATGATCTTCTCCTCCTTATTTTTATCAGTTGTGTCTGTCGACTAAGAACAAAAAGTTAGTAACAACTCTTACTTCCCCACATTCTTCAACCATTGATGATTTGCGCGTTGTTATATGATTTTTCTCAAAACACCCCTTCCCAACAAAAAAACTAATGCCCCTACAATATAATAGAGTGCATTAGCCTTAAGTGATACTATCCAATCGTATATTTTTTTCGATAAAAAAGGAACAGGTGTAGTGTTTTCAAATTTTCTATAAAGACTATTATACATTTATAAATGACGACACGAATCTATGGCATATAGATATTGTTATTTAGATTAGTCCCAACTTCAATCAAGGGGATTTTCGCCCAATCCATGCCAGTAGCAACTTTATTAATTTGGGTTTGGCTTCCTGTACCGATTTACCTTCATGGAGTTCCAAAACCAATTCCTTCAAAACTTTTTGTCGATATTCCCGATTATTAACTAACTCACTCATAAATGTCTCCTTGATAAATTTCACTCTCATATATGTCATAGTTTTTTGAATTAGTTTGATCCTATCTATAAGATGTCATTTCAGTTCTAAAATAAGAGAAAACATATAAACTCTTTCGTTACTACCGACAAATTATGGTGAAGAGACATTACTGTTTTTTCCCTACTGCAGCAAGATAAATTACAAATTCTTCCTCTTTATTTAAACCCAAGAGCTGATCTATACGATTTTGATCATATATACCGATTGCACAAGTTCCAGCATTTATTGTTTCGCTAGCTAAATACAAGTTTTGGCATACATGACCAATATCTATTAGAATTTTTTTATGGGCGGTAATATCGTACTTCCACTCCGACCGATAGGGAGTGGTACTCCATATAAATAATACTGCAGCTTTGTTGGCAAAATTAGGTACAAATGGTTGATCCAACGTAATTTCGTCTATTTTATTCTCAAGTTCATCGATTTCAAACATGAATAAAAGCTTGTGTTCTACTGGAAGGTATCGATATACACCTTGTATAAGATTCTCCACATTTCTAATCAGTAAGTAGCTTTCAAAAGTATGGGTCGCACCACTACAAGGAACAGTCCTAAACGTAATTCCTGCCTTATTTGTACTGGTAATACCTTGGGTTGCCCACAGGAGATATGATAGTTCATCAAGACTGATTGTTTTATCACTGTAAAACCTAGTACTTCTTCTTTCCTTTATACAAGTATATATATTTTTATTGATCAGTGTCTTTTCATCTACCATTGGGAGATCAATTAATTGCGAGTTATTGTCATAGGGTTTCACTTTTGGCGGTTGAGAAATTCCTCTCATCGCATCCGTTTTAATTTTTTTAAACTCTGAAAAATTTGACTTTAAAAAATTCCTTTGTTGGTCATATTTACTCATTTATATTCTAACTCCTCTAACTATCTCAATATATGAAATAGCTTATATACTTTGTTTAATTCGCTATGATTAGCACCATGAAGCTGCAAGATGGTAGTAACAAATTCACTAATAATAGGCATTTCCTGTTATCAACTTCCTCTCCCAAATTTTATGAATGTACTATATGAATCATTTCTTGATCGTTAACATTATGATCTAATAATACTATTTTTATCGTCAAAAGAATTTGATACATATCACTTTTTATTACAAGATAAAGTATTTTTTGATGCTACCGTCTTAGATAATTTTTTAAGTCCTGAATAGCCGTATGATTTTCATATTTTTTTATTTGGTAAAGTAGGATAATCTATTGAAATTGTATATTATATTAAATTTGTTAGCATACTACTCTCGATACACCCCATAGGAGAGTGAACCTATTGAATAACAAAAGGACGATCGCAATCGTAATGGCTACGTTCGCATTAGCCCTTTCCTTTGCGATTTGGAGTCTTATTTCGTCTCAGTCTACACGTTTTCAAGAAGAATTAGGGCTTTCAGATACGCAAACAGGCATTATGATCGCTATACCTGTACTATTGGGATCAATCTTTCGAATTCCAATGGGTCTTTTAACCGAAAAATACGGTGGTAGACTCATCTTTTTTTTACTTATGGTATTCTCTATTATCCCAGTCTTGGGCTTGTCAACTGCGAATAGCTTTGAAGCAGTTCTGGCTTGGGGATTCCTCTTAGGTATCGCAGGTACATCCTTTGCAGTGGGTATACCTTTTGTCTCTAAATGGTTCCCTCCAGAAAAACAAGGACTTGTACTCGGCATCTACGGCATGGGTAATATCGGGACAGCAGTCGCAAACTTCACAGTACCACTCCTTAATATGTCGGTTGGTTCTCAAGAAACATTATATCTATATGCCATAGTTACATTGCTGTTTGCAATACTATACTACATAGCAGTGAGAGATGTTAAGACAGATGGAGCCCCACCTACACTGCAGGACAGTTTTCATCTTATAAAAACCACTAGTGCGGTGTGGACCTTAAGTATTTTTTACTTTTTGACTTTTGGTTCCTTCGTGGCGATGGGAAATTATTTACCGAAACTATTAGTTGATTTATTTCATATAACGAAAGTGGATGCCGGGCTTAAAACGGCAGGTTTTGTTGTGTTAGCAACCCTGTGTCGACCAATAGGAGGTTACCTGGCAGACAAACTAGGTGGACATCGAATCTTAAACTGGGTGTTCATTATTTTCATTGCTGCCTCGTTAATATTGGCGGTAACAAGTACATTCTATCCTGTTACAATTGCTAGTTTAACGATGGCAGTAGCAGCTGGCTTGGGCAACGGTGCTGTTTTTAAATTAGTGCCATTTTATTATCAAAAACAAACAGGCATCGTAACAGGGATTGCTGGAGCTTTTGGCGGCATTGGAGGATTCTTTCCACCACTTTTATTGGGAACTATTAGACAATCAACAGGTAACTACTTTTGGGGATTTACCCTACTTGCTCTATTTGCAGTTTTCTGCTGGTGGACAAATCATAAGGTGAGCTTGGCTTGTTCCAATCCCTAGTTACCCTTACTAGGAATCAAGGAAGTATCGACTTTCGGATTCTGCAAAAAAATTGAATCAATACAACTTCTTCGATTATCACGCTAGGTGGTGTATTAAATGTCTAACAAAAAATCTTCATTATGGAAAAAGCTACACTTTTTTCGTCCGATAGAGCATTCTGCTGATAACTGGAGTTCTTTATCCTACTCTGACCGCGAGCAGGAACAAATCTATCGTTGTCGTTGGCAACATGATAAATCGGTTAGAACGACCCACGGCGTCAACTGCACTGGTTCATGTAGCTGGAAGGTATTTGTCAAAGACGGAATTGTTACTTGGGAAACCCAACAAACTGATTATCCCTCAACTGGATCGGATATGCCTGAATATGAGCCTCGTGGTTGCCCAAGAGGTGCTACGTTTTCATGGTATATCTACAGCCCTTTACGTATTCGATTTCCTTATGTGCGAGATATCTTGCTCAGATATTGGCGTGATGCCCTAGATAACCTTAAGGACCCGGTTATGGCCTGGAAAAGTATTGTAGAAGATCCCGAGAAAAGTTCCCTTTATAAAAAAGCCAGGGGAAAAGGCGGACTGGTACGTTCATCCTGGGATGAAGTGAATACAATCATTTCAGCATCACTCCTCTATACTATTCAAAAATATGGACCTGATCGTATTTTTGGTTTCTCTCCAATTCCTGCAATGTCAATGGTCAGCTATGCGGCTGGCTCCAGATTTTTGTCCTTAATAGGCGCGCCACTCATTAGTTTTTATGACTGGTACGCAGATCTTCCCCCTTCGTCCCCACAAATTTGGGGAGAACAAACAGACGTACCAGAAAGTTCAGACTGGTATAGCACGAGTTACATGATTATTTGGGGGTCCAATATTCCACAAACAAGAACTCCTGATGCTCATTTTATGGTGGAAGCAAGATATCGAGGCACAAAAGTTGTGTCTGTAAGTCCTGATTATGCAGAATACGTCAAATTCGCTGATCATTGGCTTGGCATACATCCAGGCACTGATGGTGCACTTGCCATGGCCATGACTCATGTTATCTTGAAAGAGTTTTATGTGGATCAAGAAGTAGAATACTTTTCGAAATATGCAAAAACATTTACTGATCTACCCTTTCTCATTATATTAAAGAAAAGTGATCAACATCCAGGCTACACTTCTGATCGTTTTCTACGAGCAAGCGACTTAGGTTTAGAAATGAGTCATGGTGAATGGAAACCCGTTATTTTTGACAAGATCACTACTAACTATATCATTCCTAATGGCACCATTGGTCATCGTTGGGATACTAATAGTAGCTGGAACCTTAACATGTCTGGCGAAGATCAAACGGTAGATCCAGCCCTTACTATACTAGGAATGCATGATGAGATACTTTCTGTCCATTTCCCTTATTTTGGAGGTGAGGATGGACTTATTACTAATCGATGCGTGCCAGTAAAAAAAATAATCGTCGGTCAAACAGAGTATCTTATCACTACCGTATTTGATCTTATGCTTGCCAATGCTGGAGTAGGCCGCAACCTGCCAGGAGACTCTCCTATAAGCTATGACGACATTAAACCTTATACCCCCGCTTGGCAGGAGGCAATCACTGGACTTCCCAAAAATGAGGTCGCTCAAATCGCTCGAGAATTTGCCCAAAGTGCAATCGATACGAATGGGCGATGTATGATCATGATGGGTGCCGGTATAAATCACTGGTATAATTCTGATGTTACCTATCGAGCCATCCTAAATCTTGTTTTATTAACAGGTTGCCAAGGTGTAAATGGCGGTGGCTGGGCTCATTATGTTGGTCAAGAAAAGGTCCGCCCTCTTGAAGGATGGCAGACCGTTGCCTTTGCAAGAGATTGGGGTGGTCCCCCTCGCATGCAAAATGGAACATCATTCATGTACTTTGCTTCCGAACAATGGCGTTATGATGAGATATCTATGAAAGATATGATTTCACCCTTAGTTGCAAAGCCTCGATACCAGCATCCAGCCGATTACAATGCTCTCGCTGTTCGATTAGGCTGGCTCCCTAATTACCCCCAGTTTAATAAAAATTCCTTAGACGTAGTAAAGGAAGCTGAACAAGCTGGTGCCGCATCCAGCAGTGAAATATCAGCCTATCTAGCTAATCAATTGAAACAAGGCAGTCTGAATTTTGCTATTGATGACCCTAGCCTTCAGGACAACTTCCCTAGAGTACTCTTTGTTTGGCGGGCAAATCTAATTGGAAGTTCAGCAAAGGGACATGAATACTTCTTAAAACATTTACTTGGCACTCATTGTGGACATCTAAGTGAACCAAGTACTACTGTAAAAACCGAAGAAATTAATTGGGGCGAAATTCCTAACGGCAAGCTGGACTTACTGATTGATATTGATTTTAGAATGTGTGGAACCGGGCTATATTCTGATATCCTGCTGCCAGCCGCAACATGGTATGAAAAGTCCGATATTAGTAGCACTGATATGCATCCATTCATACATCCATTCAACCCAGCTATCACTCCTCCTTGGCAGTCTCGCTCTGACTGGGATATCTTTAAAAGCCTGGCAGAAAGATTCTCTGCCCTCGCACCTGACTATTTTAAGTCATCCGTAAAAGATGTTGTTTCCTCGCCTCTCCTTCATGATTCTCCTGGTGAAATTGCTCAGAAATTTGGAAAAGTACCTGACTGGAAGCATGGGATATCGATGCCAACTCCTGGCGTTAATATGCCTAACTTTACCATCGTTAAACGTGACTATACAAAAGTTTACGACAAGATGATCTCTTTGGGGCCTAATGTCAAGGAATCCATCGGAGCTAAGGGCCTAGTATGGAAGGCCGATACAGAATATGAATTACTTAAGGGAATGCTCGGCACGGGTAACCAAAAGACGGAATATAACAATTGCCCAAGCTTGTTTACCGATCGAGATGTAGCCGAAGCCATTCTTACTTTATCCAGCGCAACCAATGGAACTCTTGCTCTGAAGGCCTGGAAAGAACTCGAAAGAAAAACTGGTGTTTCTTTGAAAGATTTAACCGAGGAAAGAGCTGAAGAACACCTCACCTTTTCTAAGATAACGGCTCAACCAAGACAGGTACTAACAACCCCAATATTTAGTGGGATTGAAACTGGTAATCGTAGATATTCACCTTTTACTCAAAATGTGGAACGGGGAATACCCTGGCGCACCTTAACTGGTCGACAACATTTCTATTTAGATCATGAAATCATTCTTGAATTCGGAGAAAATCTCCCTTTGTATCGACCGCCCCTTCCTGACAAGCCTTTTTATCCTGTGGACCATCGTCCTGAAGGTAAGGAAAAAGAGCTAGCGCTGAAATACTTAACTCCTCATTTTAAATGGTCTTATCACAGTACCTACGGCGATACTTTGCCTATGCTTACACTATTTAGAGGCGGACCACATATTTGGCTAAACAAAGATGATGCTGCGGACTTAGAAATAGCTGATAATGAGTGGATTGAAATGTTCAATCGGAATGGAGTGGTTTCCGCGCGAGCAGTTGTTAGTCATCGTATACCTCGTGGTGTTGTGTTTATGTACCATGTCCAAGACCGCGCTATTAATGTTCCGGGGACTACAATTACTGGGGATCGTGGTGGTACTTTTAACAGTCCAACAAGAATTTTTATGAAACCAACCCATATGATTGGCGGATATGCCCAACTCAGTTATGGTTTTAATTATTACGGTCCAATCGGTAGCCAGAGGGATACTGTGGTGTTCGTCCGTAAGTTAAAGGAGGTCAATTGGCTTGAAGATTAAAGCCCAATTTGGCATGGTTATGAGTCTTGATAAATGCATTGGTTGCCACACATGCAGTATGTCTTGCAACAATACTTGGACCAACCGGGAAGGTGCAGAATACATGTGGTGGAATAATGTAGAAACCAAGCCTGGGATTGGCTATCCCCGCATGTGGGAGAACCAGGAACAACATAAAGGTGGTTGGACCCTCCACAATGGCAATTTAGAACTTAAAGCCGGCGGGCGTATAAAAAAGCTCTTGAATATATTTCATAACCCTGACTTAATGACGATTGATGAATACTATGAACCTTGGACGTACGATTATGATCATCTCATCAGTAGCCCTGCTAAGAACTATCAACCTGTCGCCCGGCCTAAGTCAATTTTAACTGGTGAATACATACAGCCTAAGTGGGGACCTAATTGGGAGGATGATTTGGCCGGTGTACATGTAACTGGGCAAAAAGACCCAAACCGCCTAGGGCTAGAAGAGACTGTACGTCTAGAATTTGAGAAAGTATTTATGATGTACTTGCCCCGTATTTGCGAGCACTGCATCAATCCTGCCTGTTTAGCCTCCTGCCCCTCTGGTGCCATCTATAAACGGGATGAGGATGGAATTGTACTTGTGAACCAAGATGCCTGTAGGAGTTGGCGTTTTTGTATGTCAGGCTGTCCATATAAAAAAACCTACTTCAATTGGAAATCTCGCAAAGCAGAAAAATGCATTTTCTGTTATCCACGAGTCGAGACAGGACAACCCACAGTCTGTTCTGAGACTTGTGTAGGGAGATTACGGTATATAGGGATTATGTTATATGATGCAGATCGCATTAAAGAAGTAGCATCAACTACCAATCCTAAAGATTTATATAAAGCCCAACTAAGCCTCTTTCTCAACCCTAATGATCCAGCGATTGCTCTCCAAGCTAGAAAAGATGGTATCGCTGATGATTGGATTGAAGCTGCCCAGCGTTCCTCCGTATATAAGCTTCTGATCGAATACGGCGTTGCTCTACCACTACACCCTGAATATCGAACCCTCCCAATGGTTTGGTATCTACCACCTCTTAGTCCTATTATAAAAATAAGTGACAGCACTGACGCCAGTGTTATCTTCTCCTATGTTGATAACATGCGTATACCTGTGGCTTATCTTGCCAATCTATTGACTGCTGGAGATACTGATGCCGTCAGACATTCTCTTAAAACCCTAGTTGGACTCAGACAGTACATCAGAAACGTAAATATACTAAAAAAACCAGGTAAAGATCTATTGACCGGAACCAATCTTAGCGAAGACAAAGCAATTGGACTCTACCGTTTATTAAGTATTGCCAAGTATTCAGATCGCTTTGTCATCCCAGCATCCCATAAGGAGCGAACGGGAGATATGCACGTTTACCAAGGTAACTCTGGATTTGGACATGCTACTGGCTGCTCGGGTTGTAATACCTGGAATGAGGATTAAAAGATGAATAGTATAGAAAATGAAAATCTAATACTTCTAAAACTTTGCTCCCTGCTCCTTAGTTATCCTACTGAAGACTGGATTACCTTAACAGATTGGCGCGACGAGATAAGGCAGCTCACTAACCCTAACAACCGTAATTTATTAAATGGTTTCCTACATTATCTAGATAAGAACAATCTGGAGCAATTATGCGCTAATTATGTTGAAACCTTTGATTTTAGCGAAAAAAGCTCGTTACACCTTACCTACCATGAATATGGAAATGGCCGCAACAGAGGACAAGCCTTGGTAGACTTGAAAAATCAGTATGCTAAAGTTGGTTATCACATGATGACAGACGAACTACCTGACTATCTGCCACTGATGCTAGAATTTTGCGCAGAGATCGGCGATTCTGCAATCAAAAATATTTTATACCCGCAACATTCCTCCATAGCGAAAATTCACGCTGCTCTTACAGAAGGCAATAATGATTATAAACCCTTACTAGAAGTATGCCTTGCTGCTATCAACGAGAGCTTAATGCCAGAGGAGGCTAATCGATGAACTATTGGCATCAGTTTTTATGGATAATTTTCCCTTATATTGCCCTTACTATCTTCGTTATAGGGCATATTTTTCGCTATAATACTGACCAGCTAGGTTGGTCGGCAAAATCCTCTGAATTTCTAGAAAAAAAGAACCTCATGCTCGGAAGTATTTTATTCCATTATGGGATTATCTTTGCGTTTTTGGGCCACGTATCAGGAATATTGACTCCCATTTCGATTTTTGAGGGCTTGGGAGTCTCTCGAAGTTCTTACCATATTATGGCTCTTTCTGGAGGACTACCTGCTGGAATTGCCACAGGGTTGGGGATTATTTTGCTCCTTACTAGGCGCGCCTCTATCCCTAGAATATCTCGGCAGGTGGAGTTCATCGATTGGGTGTCAGGGATTTTACTGTTAGCCGTGATAGGGGTCGGCCTGTACTGCACTCTTGTTTATACTGCACGAGGTTTAGAATTTGATTACAGAACTTCAATTGCGCCTTGGTTTCGTAGTTTATTTAGTTTTGTTCCAACCCCTGAATATATGATTGATGTTCCACTAGCCTTTCAGATTCATGTAATTCTAGCCTTTCTGTTATTTATGATTTGGCCATTTACTCGACTTGTTCACATCTGGAGTCTGCCATTAGAATACTTAGGAAGAAACTATATCCTCTTTTTGAGTAATATAAAAAAAAATAAAAATCAGTAGCAATCAGTTTGAGTTGACTAGAAAATACCTCCAATGATTTGATTTTATCATTGGAGGTATTTAAATTTTTGTGACTATATCTAATCCATAATTCGTTTTTCTCCGTTAATCGCTTGGATAGGCTTAATATCCTGGGTAATCTCCAACACTCCAGAGAAGTTTCCTGCCTTGTCTCTTACCGCTACATAACGAATGTATACATATTTTTCCCCCATCTTGATCCAGAAATCTTCATGATCCTTTTTCCCACTTTTAAAATCTTCCACTATTTTTTCTACCACATGAGCACTGGCTGGTGGATGACAGTTTTCTACCTTACGACCTATAATAGTCCTGGTGCGCGGAAAAATTCGATCCTTAGTAGCAGAAAAAAACTTAACTACGCCGTTTTTATCCACAAAGGTAATATCAACAGGTAAATGTCTATAAATCAAATCAATTTGCTCAGGAGATAAAACCCCAGTATCAAACTTAATATTTCCTGGCGAATGTTCATTGGAAAGGTTTATACCATCTTTATTCACATCTTCCCGTGATGGTTTCCAGCTTTGATTTGGCTCAACTAAGCAATAACCTATTTCATCACTATCCACTAGCGCTTGATACCATTCATCCTCCGAAAGAGTTTCTAGCGCCATCGGTAGAAATATTTTTTCTTCTTTAAAGATCATTTCATCAATTTGTGCCAATAATTCTTCCATTTTATCAATTAATTGCTGTTTTTGAGATGCCTGATAGTTGGCAGCCATCTTTTTTGCCTCTTTCAGCAGTCCTCTAATCTTATCATCAACGCCCCACATCACTTTAGGCGGACCAGTAATCTCGTATTTTTCCAAAAATGGAAAAATCAAATCCTCTTTACGCCGATAATGTTTGTCAACATCCCATAGCAAATTCAATTTTTCAGTCAATTGTAAGGCTACTGCCTTTTCACTATCATCAGATGCCTGTTTCAATTCGCCCAAGATCGGCTTGATTTCCTGATCCATTAGTTTTTGCAACGCCTTGTTCTCTGCCATGAAGATCCCTACTGGGTGCCCTGCAGCTACCGTTATTTGAGGATTTTTTTCTAACGCGTCGCGGAATACTGCAGCATGAACATCGCATAACCGCTGAACTTCTTCCACTGGCAACCCCTCATTTATTAGCCCCTGTTCAATTAGGGAGAGTTCAGCAGGGTCCATACCTGTCGCAATTTCATCAAACTTTCTCTTGACTTCCTGTACCGTTTTACCCTGATGAAGTTCCAAAATAATTTCTTTCAAAGCTCTCTGCCTATATTCTCGATTATTAATTAGCTCACTCATACGTACCTCCTCAACAAATGTTACAATTTTTTATATAGAATAACCACTCTATGTAAAAGAGTGGTTATTCTATCTTGTCCCAAAGTATCAATTGTTTCTATTAAGATTTTCACTCCTCATCACAAATTCGGCAAGTGCAATATACGCCAATCATCTAAGGACGATGACAATAAGTACCACTCTTCCTGTAATATTATTACTTCAGCAATTTTTCAGCAGTTTATTCAGTTTAATAGTAGCCTGAATATTATATTCTATATAAATTGTCTAAATTTGGTAGTTGCGTGGCACATGACAGTTCTTGACTTTACCTTTGTGCTCCTCGTATCGTTTTTGCCCTTCATTAAATTGGATTTTCTCTTCTTCTGTGGTTAATTCTAAAGAAGGTACCTTCATTGGATGTCCGCCTGCATTCAACGCTACCATAGTAAAATATGCAGACAGAGCACATTTCTGTGAAGATTCTTTATATAAATCCTCAACTTCAACTACTACAGTCACTTCCATAGAAGATGTCCCGACAAAAGTGAGATGGGCATGGCAAATCACTAAATTTCCCACAAGTATAGGATGATGGAAGGCCAATTCATCAACCCTTGCTGTCACAACATTAGCACGAGCATGTCTATGGGCAACCACATAGGCTGCATTATCCATTAGCTTCATAATTTCTCCACCATGAACGTTTCCTGCCACATTAGCTTGGTGAGGAAGCATAACCATTGACATAACTACAGCAGAATTTTGAATTTTTTTGTTGATCATTATATCATTTCCTTTGTAATGCGTGTACTGCTAAATAAAGTATCGGGGGGGACTCAATCTTTAGATTTTACCGATTCAAAAAATTCTTGTTCTGTATCTTTTATTATTAATTCATCATTTATATATCCAAAAAATTTTCCTTCATGCTGGCCACACTCACCTATGCATTCCACTTCTAGATTACCTGGTATCAATTTCTCTAATTCATTAACATTTACATTTGAACAATTTGGACAAACTCTTACCATAATATTTCCTCCATTTCTTATGCTTATTGAATTTAAATTTAGTATCCTCATATTTTTTATAATGCATACGCATGAGAGTCTTTCGAAATATTTCTTAATTTTCCAATTATTTTCGACGAACAAAAATTGGCTGTTCTGTAACACGCCAGGTGGAGCAACGTCATCTGCTGCCGTGGGCAACAGTGATTCCACTAAATTGTAAGATACAAATAACAAAATCATAATATAAGCATCAAGAAAACCACCTGAAGTATTATTGTACTGAACTGCACTCCCAATGTTAGACAAACAAATCTAACATTGGGAGTGCAGTTCAAAGTAAGGGGCACGTCTGTTCTATAACCACCCTATTATTACATGTTATGTATATTGGTGAAATCAATCCAACCCCTTCTCTTTAAGGAATTTAGAAAGGAGATCTGCGATTTGGACATTGTTTAGATCCGAGAAGGGAAAGTGTATATTGCCAAGAGTGATTATTCGCTGTGAGCCTACGAACATAAAACCTCTGTCAAGTTCTAATAAAAATGTTCTATTTGTATGATGAGCGCTTTTCCTAAATCCTTTTCCAGTACAGGTTTGTCTTCTGGCAATGCCAAGAATTCAAACACATAAGGATCGCGTAAAATATCTTGTGGCTGATGATAGGTAATTCTCTCTTGATGAAAATATATAATACGCAAAAACCCACGGAGATAATTCTCCGTGGGTCAAAAATCCTTGTGGCAGGGGTAGAAAGGCTCGAACCTCCAACCTGCTGATTACAAGTCAGCTGAACTACCAATTAAGTACATCAGCGTAAAATATTCAAAACAGCCTTCTTTAGAAACCGTAAGCCAGTTTTTGTTTTAGGAAATCATTTATCTAACGCAAAACTCACGTTCTTCCTTTTGGTTCATTTCCCTAAAGGAAGCTCCCCTACCTAAATTCGGGTTTCTGCCTCGTGGAGTTTACTACTTTTCACTAGGTTGTCGCCAACCTACTCATTCTCTATGCACTTTATGACTACTCTCGGCTGCATGAGTCGATTTCATCGTCGTCAGAGTTTAACTCTGCCCCATCTTGCGATGGGCACGAACATTACGACCATCACAGGTCGTGGCAGTCTGGACTTTCCTCAATACTACATAAAGCAGTACCGCAATTTCCCGTTTCTAAAGATGCTTAAATTTTTACTGATAACCTTGTAGAGCAAAATATGGCGGAGCGAGTGGGATTTGAACCCACGCAGGCCTTACGACCTCTAACGATTTAGCAAACCGTCCTCTTCAGCCACTTGAGTACCGCTCCATAACATAAGTTTTTAAAGACCCAAAATGCCGTCTCTTAGTATGTCCAAACCTGCACTAAGCAGGTGGGTATTCTTAGATATGTTTTTGCCCTCCACCCTAAAATGGCTCGACAGCTGCATACCATTGAATTCCCAATATATAAAAGTAGGTTGGACATATCTAAAATAACATTTCATTTCAGGCAATTTTTGTAAGAAAATCATGGTGACCCCGGCAGGATTCGAACCTGCGGCCTTTTGATTCGTAGTCAAACGCTCTATCCAGCTGGGCTACGGAGTCAATTACTACATAATTTATTTGACGTCGGATAGATATAATATCATTTATAAAACATTATGTCAACTAGATTCGGAAGATAAGGACTTTAAGTAAAAGAAAATTTGGCTCAAATATCAATAAAATTTTTTCGCCATGAAGATTATTGTTCATCTCTTGTAGAAAAAAACGCTCAAACCGAAGTCTGAGCAATCCTACGATGAATGGTACAATCTATATCTAAAATACCGATGTCACAGGATTAAACGCTATTTAAACTGGAAACGATGCTAATACAATGTTAAAATAGCCTTATACTAGCCAATTGTTTCGTTGAATATAACAATTGACTGCTAAATACTTCTTTGCGCACCGTTGCAACAGAGGAAAGGAGAGTTAATTATATGGCTATTGTAGAAGTAGTAATTGTGCCACTAGGAACAGGATCAGCCAGTGTAAGCAAATATGTGGCAGAATGTCATAAGGTATTGGTACAGGCTCAAGATCTAAAGTACCAGTTGACTCCAATGTCTACCATTATTGAAGGAGAACTTGACCGTATTTTTGAGGTAGTACGTCAGATGCATGAAATTCCTTTCCAATCTGGGGCGCTCCGTGTGGGAACAACGATTAGAATTGATGAACGCCGCGATAAAGAGTTAACTATGGATGGCAAAGTACAGGCAGTTATGGAAAAACTATAATAACGATACTTTAGCGTATTGTTAACCGTGGCATAAAAGATCCTTATTAAAGGGATATTTTATGCCTTTTTAAAAGCCAGCAGTCAATTGCTCTTTTTTTCTTTATCAGCACTAGCTACTGCCCCTTTCCTCACACTACCATACCCTTACACCAATCTCTTCGTATTTCGTGTAAAAGTATAGATTTTCATGTGAAGGTGCGACACCCCTATTTTTTCCCAATTGTGGAGTTTCTGCTAGGCTGATGGAGTTAAGTTCACTGGTTCTATCTCAACTAATTTTTTAAACATTGCATGATACCTCCTAAAATACAATCGACGCTACGGCATTTTGCAAAACTTCTATTATGCTCCAGGCGGCAATTGCGCTAGTACGAGAATAGATATTGAGTTCGATGCGTACTTCTTCACCTTGTATTTTAATCTTGTATTCATCGCCTTTGAAGCCCGGCACGGCTTTGATATTCATGGTTGTATTTTCTGGACCGGCGCTGGCAAGGGCGGTAGCTATTGCCACATTTACCTTGGTTGGCAGAATGGCTATTGCTTCCTTGGTCGTGCCGCAGAATACCTGCTGCGGTGCTGTAATGTCCATTAGTTCATCAGTGAAAAGTGGTGTATTTTTGAGCGAATCCGGCGCTTTCTGTGAGCCGATAAAAGCTGTAATCGAGCTCATCAGCGCGGCTGTACGCAGAACATCAAACCCACCTACGGCACCGCTCGCGATGTATACGCGGCGCTTGTTCTGAGCGGCGGTATTTTTTATTCGTTCATAAAATTCACGGTCGGCAAAGGCGCCAATTGACAGCACAACGAAATTTGAACCGCCTTTCAATATTGTTTCGCTGTAGTCCTGTACGCTTTTTACTGATGCAGCTTCAGCCGTAAAATCCGGCTTCATCGCCATAAGTTCATCAATATCGGCACAGGCCTTGCAGCCGTGGCGTTCAGCGAATGCTTGCGCACGACCATAGTCTCTTCCCAGCACAGCAACGAGTTGATATTCCGGCAGATAGCCGTCCTTCAATGCATTAGCTACGATTTCATTAAGATAACCGCAGCCGATAAGTGCTAGTTTAAAATTCCCCATGGTATACCTCTTTTCAAGTTTATTTTATGCCTTCTTAAAAATACGTTTTAGCTAAATATTCATTGATCATTGCTTGGATTTCCTAGGCATCAATCGGTTTTGTGAGTGTCAAGGGGGGGCTAGTGCAAAAAACAAATCGATTCTATAATCTTACCACAAACTTGAAAATATAGGTAAAAAATTCACAAAATTTATTTAAATGGAAACATTTCGACTTCGAGATTATAATTTTATGTGTTCGCTGCTATCTAAAGTATCCACTCAGTTAGCGAATGCTTATGGATATGATGCAGAAGAAAGGATTGAAACCTTACCTATTGATATAAAGTTTTGCCTGCTATTGACGATATAATATCATATCAGTTTTCCATTCCCCATTCGGCCATTGTGTTGATGAAATATCAACATTTCTATGCATTGTTTAAGCTTTATGGGTTAAAATATTAATAGAGGAGGTGATATTAAATGTCAATGAAAAAGAAAGAAGAAGAGTTTGATGCTTCCACTAATAAATTTGAAGTTGCAAAAGAGCTTGGCATCCCTTTAAAAGGTGAAGGGGAAAATCAAAACCTAACGGCTAGTCAAATGGGTGCTATTGGTGGTCATATGAAGGGTGTCAACGCTAAAAAAGACAAGAAGTAGTAATAACATCTCGCGTAAGTCGCTATTATTTGATTATATATTGTAGTGACTTGCAGAGTTTAAACATAAAGAAAAAGACCGAGGCTTTTAGGAGTTTCGGTCTTTTTCTTTGTTAAAAAATATGAATCTGTTTGATTTTCGCGTATTTGTTCGGTACCTCTATTTCAGGCTTATTTCAAAGGTTTGAGAGCCTTAAAACTGCTGAAAAAACAATTTGCGGAAATTAAATTTTAAATTTACTAACAGCTCTGTTCAGATCCATTGCTAAATGAGCTAGTACTTGGCTGGATGAGGCGATTTCCTCCATTGATGCTGATTGCTCTTCCGTTGCAGCGGATACTGTCTGTGCTTCTCCAGATGCCTTTTTGCTTAGATTATCAATTTGTTTCACTGAATCGACAATCTTCTGACTGCCAATAGCCATCTGCTCTATGGCGACAGATATTTCTTCGGTTTGACCAGATACTTTTGTTACGACATCCGCGATTTCTTGGAATGCTTTTCCGGACGCATTAACGACTTCAGCTCCGAGCTTAACTTCACGAGTACCATCGTTCATGGCTACTACTGCTCTTTCAGTATCACCTTGAATTTCGTTAATTAATGCGGCAATTTGTTTGGCTGCATTTTGGGATTGCTCCGCAAGCTTGCGGACTTCTTCTGCAACTACAGCAAAACCACGCCCTTGCTCACCTGCTCGAGCAGCTTCGATGGCAGCATTTAAGGCCAATAAATTAGTTTGACCAGCAATACCGGAAATAGTATCTACAATTTGACCAATTTCCTTCGATCTTTCCCCTAATCCTGTTACTACCTGTGCCGAAGCAGTAACAGTTTGCTCGATTTGAGACATCTGATTTATCGCTTTATTGATCGAGAGATTACCTATCTTTGCCTTATTAGCGGCCTGAGCTGATTGCTCAGATACTTGATTGGCATTAACAGCAGCTTGCTGAATATTAGTCGCTATTTGCTGCACCACGGAAGATGTGTCTTCAGCGACTCTTAATTGTTCTTCTGCACCATGTGCCACATTGTTAATGGACACGGCAACCTGATTTGCTGCCTGGGCTGATTCTTCCGCACTAGCGGTAAGTTCTTCCGACGACGCAGCGACTTGCGCGCAAGAATCGACTACACTGCGGATTAGTTGTCGCAAATTTTCCAGCATAGTATTAAAACCCGCAGCTAATCTGCCGATCTCGTCGCGTCTCTGGATGTCAAGCGACGATACAGCAAGATTCCCCTCTGCAACTTCTCTTATTTTCCCTAATATCAATTGAAGCGGCTTTAATAGACGCCCTAAAAAGATTGTAGCAATAATAATGACTATAATGAGCACAAAGGTTGAAACCCCGATAATTTGGGCGATGATTGTCTGGGTGACTTTTTCCATAAGAGTCGTGGGGATGCCACTAAAGATCATGCCGATCACTTTGCCATTGGCTCCCACAAGCGGTCCATAGGCAGAAGTGTAGTTTTTTCCTTGGATTTCGTTAGTGCCGACATATACCTTTCCTTCTTTTAATACGGTCTGAATGATAGCCGAATTGTCAAGGGGGGTGCCACTCAACCGATTTCCGTCCGCACCTGTAATCGTCGTTGCCACTCTATCATTCTCTAAAAACAACGTAAATTCAGCCCTAAACATTTTTTTTGCTTGGTCAACAATCTCATTTTGACTGATGACATAGCCGGTGGAAATAACCCCGACTAAAGCCCCTGTTTCATCGTACAACGGTGCCCCTGCTCGCACCGAAAGCTTGACTACTTTCCCTTCCTCAATGCCTACAAAGGATTTTCCGGAGATAGCCTGGGATACATTGACCTGATTGGCGATGTTATCATCGGCCTTGGGGATTTTCCCCGGTTCGTGAGTCCGCATTATGACAAAACCTCTAGGATCGGTGATGAGCATGTAATCTAGTTTGCTTTCCCGCATCAGCGGCGTGGTCATGGCAAACAGCGCCTGAGCATCACGCCGTTTGGCAGCGTCGATGATCTGCTGATTCCTCGAAAGAGCACTAGCATGCCCGAGGGCATTGGCCTTATAAATATCAAACATTTCTATCATACCACGGTAACGCTCATCCACGTTCTCGCAAGCATCTTTCTGTAAATAAGATTGGGTAGTATATACTGCAAATCCAGAAATAAAAAAGGCGCTGACGACCAAACTAACCGCAATCCCAACTACTAGTTGAAACTGAATACTACTCCTATCTATCTTAGTAATTGTCTTTAAGCTAGTAATCCATTTCATATTGTAAAAAATCTCCTTTGTTAAAAACAAATTATACCCTCATTATAAATAAAAAAAAGTAGCATCTCATACCGAAAATGCTACTTGCAATTAAAAATTGGAAGCAACCTGGCAATCATAGATTTTTAAATCCCTTAGACCCATGGCTTTGCGTCCCTGACTTTCGACAGGTTTGCCCAAATATGTTATTTTTTTATTACATTATATTACACCATATTACATATATAGTCAATCAAGAGAAAGACGATACAAATCCACGGATATTGTAAATGTTAAACTACGATATCCTAAATTCATACTATTCTTATCCACAAGTTAAATTTTGTCTACTTCTCGAGCCACTTATCAATTAATTCAATAAACTTATCTAAATCAATCGGTTTGGAAATATAATCATCCATGCCAGCTGCCAGGCATTTTTCCCGATCCCCTTTTAATGCATACGCCGTCATTGCTATAATTGGCGTATGAAAAAGTTTCATCGCGTTCTCCTTTTCTCTAATTATAGCTGTTGCAGAATAACCATCCAAATACGGCATATTGATATCCATTAAAATGATATCAATATCCTCTTTTTCAAATACCTCTATCGCTTCCTTACCATTTTCCACTACAATAACATTAAAATCATTTTTTTCTAATAGTATCGTTACCACATTTCTACTTACTCCATCATCTTCAGCAAGTAATACCATTTTAGGTTTTAAATTTTTAGACTGAATAAGTTCGCGCCGGACAACAGCTTGCTTACCCACTTCAAATTCATCATCCATTCCAAATTCGGCTGTAAAAAAGAAACTACTTCCTACTCCCTCCTTACTTTTTACCCCTATTTCTCCATTCATAAGTTCAATTAGTTTTTGAGAAATCGCAAGTCCAAGTCCCGTTCCACCAAATTGTTTCGTATGAGAATCATCGATTTGACTGAATCTTTTAAATAATTTATTAAGTTTTTCATCAGCAATTCCAATTCCAGTATCAGTGACCACAAACTTTAAATTCACTTTATTATTATATTTTTTCTCAATATCAACATCGATTACGATTTGACCATGTGATGTAAATTTAACGCCATTACCGACTAAGTTGGAAAGTACTTGTCGTAAACGAACACAATCACCGATAAGCCTATGGGGTATTCCCTTGCCCATATTTAACTTAATACATAACCCCTTTTGCTCAGCTGCAATATTAAATAACTCTACAACTTCATGCGTTGTTTCCCAAATGTCAAATATCACCTCTTCCAATTCAATTTTACCTGCTTCAATTTTCGAATAGTCCAGAATATCATTTAGTACGCGGAGTAGCGCCATAGTTGATGTTTTTACAATAGTTAGATATTGCCGTTGTTTTTCTTGTAAATCCGTCATTAATGTGATATCAGTCATCCCAATAATTCCATTCATTGGTGTTCTGATCTCATGCGACATATTCGCAAGGAAATTGCTTTTTGCAACGGTAGCACGTTCAGCTTCTTCTTTCGCTTTTAAAAGTGATTTCTCGGCTGATTGCCTTTCCATAATTTCTTCTTCTAACGCCGCATTTATATCCGTCAGTTCGTAATTTAGTTTGCTAAGTTCCTCCTGTATATCCTGCCGTTCTATGATCTCCTCTTCCAATGTCTTATTGAGAGCCTGTAACTCTTGTGTTCTCTCCCCGACAAGTATTTCTAGTTTTGTATTGAGCAATCGTTGCTTTGCTGCCCGATTAACCAGCAAACCACAAATGACCACAATGAGAAAGTTAAATAGTGAAGCACCAAGAATATAGGAATGCTTACGTTTTTCAAATAAGGCCAGAGCCACATTTGTCGTCTTTCCAATCGCAAATAGCAGGGGATAATCCGGCATTATGCGATAGCTGACTATACGGTGGATTCCGTCGAGGACATCATTTGTTATGTATGTGCCATAAGGGCGGCCGGTTTGAACGTTTTTCCAAAGTGGACTACCATAGACGTTTTGACCAATCTCCAAATTATCGCCAGATTGACGTGCTCGAACGATCCAGTCCGTGCCAACCAAAGCAATTAATTGATCTTCACCAAGATCCATCTTCTTGTAAAATGAACGCAAATAATCCACTTTCAAACCGACATAGACTATCCCGCCAAATGATCCATCCGGTTTGTTGATTCTCCGACTCAGTGGAATGGTAGGCTGTCCTGACGCCTCGAGTTTGATTGGCGGGGCGATGTACAATGTATCAACAGCGGAGTCGCAATGGACTTGAAAGTATGACCGGTCAGAGTAGTTCAGTATAGAGAGCCCCTTAACGAAACTTCCAACTAGGAAACCCTGTTCGTTGTAGATGGCCACTTGATTACGGGTCGAATCATTTCCTCCATTCTCCAAGTAGTCGACAACGACCGGGCTGGTAAGGCCATCTTCTTCATAAGCTTTTCTAAGGTTGATCAAATCTTTATCCGCATCAGCAACGATTCTTCGTACATGCTCTTCAAAAGCTATGCCTAGATTCATTGTTTCCCGAGAAATTTCTTCAATCGTCCTGTCGTATTCATAGCTAATTTGGTAGCAAACAAATATCCACAGACTGCTGGTCAAAAAAACTCCTGTTAGGATAATTATCCCTGTATATCTAGACAATCGTCGTTCTTTGATATTCTTAACCAAATCCCAAAAATTGGATGATTTCAAAACATCCCCTTCTTTCGTTAAACAATTTTACGAAATCTTTATTTGGGTACTAAATAACTTGCGAAGACGATTTTTTAACCAGAATGAATTACAATCTTTTATTACATAAAATGTAATAATCCTCTTTAACAACGTAGAACTCGGACTGACCTCAAAGTAAATTATCACATCAATATATTCTAAGATATTTGATGCAGCAAAAAATAGAGCGTTATGTTATAGAATAATAAATCTACTTGATTTATCATATTTCCTAAACAATTCTGTCAAAAGAAAAATAATACCTTCTTTTTTTGCTTAATTTGTCAGACTTTCTTTATTTATGAAAAAATCTGAGCAAAATGGTTACAAGCCACCCTAATCGGCATTCTGCTTTACCTATTCGTCTACTCTAGAAAACTTAGGAACTAATCTTCTGCCCCAAAAAGCTGTTATCTGCTCCGCCAGAGAGAAATATAATTGTATGTCCAGTCAAATAACTTCCATATTTTAATGGGTGCCATTTTACAAATCCCACTGCACCTTTTCGCAAAATACCTCTCTATTTCGGTGTAAAAGTATGAGTTTCACGTAATTGTTCACGACACCCCTAACGTAAAAAATCGCCCAAACCTAAGGGGCTGTTGGCAAAAGGGTAGTCGAGAAAGATCTCGGCTACCCTTTTGTCAACAGCCCCCTAAGTTTGAGCGAATATAAATATACACTTGTAAAATTAACTAAAACCTCCGAGAGTTCGCCAATACTGGTTATCAACGTTCTATCAACGCGACCAGCTCCACATGTGTTGTGATACCAACACATTCGACACCCCTCTTCTTATGGCATTTAAAGGGCTTGGGTGTCTACGAAAAAAATATAGATTGATTTACAAATATACCGTTCCTTATTGAAAACCAAAGAACCAAATAAACCGTCCAGAGGTCAGTCAGTTAGGCATGGAGAATGATCCGCCGCCGCACGTTTTTTTGTTGACCGTCAAGCGGCAGGATTCCTATTATGTGGTCGCCATTCAAATGACTTTAGCAATCAACTGAACAAGATTAAAATACTTTCCGCCCTCAGCCTCCATCATTTTGATGTCCTCAGCGACAATGGAATGATAACCGGTTTGCCATTCTTTCCACGCCTGTCTGCAACAGACCATTTCGCGGCTGTCCACCATTTCAATACCCTCGGCCCTCTTCCACAAATCTTTCCACCAATCAAGAGAGTGGAGTGTTCTTTCCATCTCGCTATTCCAAAACGGTTTCATATCATCGGGAACATTTTTCCCAAATTCGTATTTTAAGCCGGGAATAGCCACGGCGATATAGCCGCCCTTTTTCACAAAAGGAATGAGCGATGGGAGCATTTCCGCCGTATCACCGAAATAATGGTAAGCGTCCACAGTAAACAACAGGTCAAAATATTCGTTTGCGAAAGGCAATCCTTTGGTCGCGTCTACTGAAATCGGAACGGCTTTATCGTCAATCCCGATAGATTTGAAACGCTCATAGTTTTCAGTCGGTGAAATCCACAAGTCGGCGGCGAAAACTTTTGCGCCATATTTTTGTGTCAGCAAGAGCGTGGAAAGACCGCACCCACAACCGAGGTCAAGTATACCCATATTCTCATTGACTTTTAGACATGACGCTAATTCCTCTGCTACTCGCATGGCATTAGGCCCCATCATGGTAGCTTTCAAAAATTCCATGTTATTTCGACTGGAAATAAATTGATTTGTAAATGTGTACATAATATTCTTCCTCCGTTCTATCTTGCTACTATATATTAATTATAGTAGCTATATTATTACAATGCACCCTACAAGATAATTCAGAAACAAAAAAGCGACACGGAAAAATTGCCATGTCGCTCTCACTTTAGCATTGACTTTTCATATCAGCCAATATTTTGTAGATTGTTTTGGGTGATAAGTAATTACAGCTTGCAATATCCTCAACCGAAATACCGTCTTGATACTGGGAAAAAATTTTCTTGTTGCGTTCCTGAATATCTTGCCTGCTGTTTTTTACTTCCCCCCACCGTTTTTTATTCTCTGCCTTTCGTGGGATATAAATATATTCACCATCGATATACTGTTGTATTGCTTCTAACAAATCAGCGGGAAATACACTAACTGCGTTCTTGTAGCCCATTATGCTCCTCCTAAAATTGTAGTTTTAGGATTGAGCAAAGGCTATCTCACAGCATATTTATTATGCGATAGCCTTTGCTCCGCATAATACCGACTCCAAATAATATAGGATCATAAGCCAATTTCCTTTCTTAAAGATTTTACCTTTCCCGATTTTTACCTTTTGCAAACCTTCGGGCGTTCTTCATACCACCTACACCGCTAAACATTTCATTCAGCTTCGTAGTTTCAATTTGCTTGAAATTAAGACCCTCGTATTTTGCCTCTTTCTTTAGTTTTTGATAGCTTAAAAGCCTTTCGACGGAAAGAGTACCGTCGCAAATCGCTTTTTGCACCACACAACCCAGTTCGCTAACGTGCGTACAATCCTGGAATTTACACATAAACGCAAGTTCGTCAATATCTGCAAAGGTTTTAGACAGATTAGCACTTTCCAGGCCAAGCTCTCTCATTCCCGGCGTGTGATTCACCGTTTTCCCACATTACCTTATATAAATCTTTCGATTGAAAAAAAACACGCCCAACATAAAGACCATTACATAAAGTAGATTCAGCCGCAAACCTATCGGTAAACCCTAATTTTTTCATATCTATCTATTCAATTTTTTATCCCCCTGAAAGTTATAGTTATAACTTATGGAGGTTTTTGTATCGTCTAATTTACACAAATCTCCCAGCTTGCTACAATCTCCGATATACCATATTTGAACATAAACCTGTATCTCCTTTAACATAAATTTTATGTTTCATCAGCATTTTACCACAAGAACACTGAGGAGAAAAGCGTTTGCGACTATTGGGTTCTGGTGCAAAAATATCACAAAGCCAAAATCCCCCTACAATAAAAATAAATATCAAGCAACTACACCCATAATTCTATTGAAAAACTCAACCTCAGAGCGGACACATTGAATTTCTTCAACCTGCTCCTTTCTAATCATGTGCATTATTTCAATTCCGCAAATTGTTTTCTCAACAGTTTCAAAACTATCAAATCCAAGCATTGATCTGATCTTTCGTTTAATAAATCGATGGTCTTGCTCAATAATATTGTTCAAGTACTTTATCTTTTGAAGCGTGGTTTTGACTGAAAGGGTTCCACTATAAATCATTTCATAGATAGCAACTTTCGTTGCAGCATACTTGTCAGTTGTTATTACTCTCGGTTGATTATTATGTATGGATTTTAGAGCCTTTTTGAAGAATTTCTTCGTTGCATCTTTATCACGATATTCAGATACAAAAAAGTCGATGGTATTTCCTTGAAACCTTTTCGGCGCCGGCGAAAGTTTTGCGATGATACATTCTCGTAAGGATTGCTCTATTTCTATTTTATTACTTATCGTTCCGTTTCAAATATCATTGACCAACTCAGGCCAATCTTGTTGGAGTTGCCGGAATAATTGATATTAAACCCTCTTTTTGTTTAAATTACAAGCTGTCTCTCTAAAAAAGAATGATCTAATCAACGTAAATCGACAACTTTTACATCCTTTATCTGTGAACCAAGATCATTCACCGCTTCAACAAGAAAGTGCAAATTGCCATTTTTCGTGTTCACCACCAATTCCGGGTATACCTTCAGTATAGCCATTTCCACTAATTCCTTGTCCGGTCCTCCTTCCACCTTCACCATTAATTTATCAGTAAGACCTTCTTTTGTTACTGTTAACATTATCCTGCCAGTAGTGCCGGAAACTTTTCCTACTGCATCTGCTATTACCCGTCCGTAGAGATTCATATCGCCCGCAACAATCATATCATCGGTGCGTCCTTTGATGCTGATAGCTCGCAGAGGTAACCAGCATGAGCATTGAGCCCAGCGCGCTTTATCTCCCGAACGATAGCGTACTAAAGGCATCCCTTCTCTGCGAATGGTGGTGAAGACCAATTCACCTTCATCGGCTGGATTGCCAGTATCAGGATCAATAATCTCCGTGATAAGATGCAAATCATTAATATGAAAAGCACTACATTCCGGCAGAGCAATGGTTTGAGCACTGCCAATTTCCGTTGAACCGTAACTATCAAAGACATCTGCATCCCAATAGCGCGAAAATAATTCTTTATGTGCTGAGGTCAATAGTTCACCTGCGAGTATAATTTTGTCGAGCGTGCAGCGATAGCCGACCTGTTCCGCTTCACGGGTCACGGCTGTCATATATGACGGGGATGAAAAAATGACGTTGGGTGAAAAGCGTTTCATCCATTTGATAGTTTCCTTTGGATTGTCGGCGCCAACGTTCAGTGGTAACCCACCCGCACGTTCCACCGCGCGCTGTACACTGGCGCCGCCGATCCACAGTCCATGGCCAACTGGCAAAGTAACTAGAGCAACAAGTCTTCCTGCATGAGCAACTCGAATAGCCATACCATAAAGATTGGACAAAGTCTGCATTTCCCGGAAGGTGTAATATATCCTTTTGGGTTCACCTGTTGTGCCTGAGGTAGTAAATACAGCAGATAATTTATCTTCCGGCACACAGAGAAAATCCTGCCATTGCCGTATATCACTCGAAGTCGTGAACGTTAGTTTGCGCAAATCAGCGGCCTTCTTTATATTTTCTGGGCGCACTCCGCATTCCTCAAATACGCGTCGGTAAAAAGGTGAACGCGCATACACATACTCTATCGTATCATGTAGTCGTCGCTCTTGAATGGCGACAATTAGCTCTGGTTTCAGTCCATTTTCCATCATACCACGCAAATAATTGCCGGCCCTTTTGACCACCGCCGGTTGGCAGTTACGTTCTTCAAAGCGCCGCAACATTTTGTCAATAACTTTTGCAATCATAAACATTCTCCTATAATCTTGATAGAATCTCATTTTTATAATCTCTTTCTAATTATGTCCGAACTGATAGCCCCTATACATACTGACAGTATATCTGCAAGGCCTTTTGTCAACACTGATATTAGATTAATTTACAGGAGACAGATCTATGAATTATATTCTTCTTATTAAATGTATTATTAGTGGTTTTCTCCTCGCCGCTCCTATCGGGCCGGTTAATCTAATTTGCATCCGCTACACCTTGAGTGGAGGGCGTGTACCAGGACTTATTGTAGGAATGGGAGCAGCATTGGCGGATGCTTTATATGGTTCTGCAGCAGCGGCAGGGTTGAGCGTTCTGACTGCCTTTATTCGCCACTATAACGTTGCCTTTCGCTGGGGAGGCGGTCTATTTATCATCTATCTTGGCTTTGCAACATTTTGCGCAACCCTTCAAAACACATCCGACGACAAAAATACGGGGCGCAACCTTTACAACCTTTTCGCAGGAGTATTTCTCCTTACACTGACCAATCCCGTCACCATTTTTACGTTTATCGCCATTTTTTCATCCTTTGGTATCGCCATGCTTGTGACAGATCTGTTTACGACAGTATTAGCCACTTTAGGGGTCTTTATTGGCTCAGCGCTTTGGTGGATTACCCTCACCAGTATTGTATGTCTTTTCCGCAACAGAGTGACACCACGCGTCATAGTCCGCATCAACAAGATCGCTGGCATTATTATAATCCTACTCGGCGTTGCTTCAATTGTAGGATTATAATTCTATAATCTGATATTTATATACCGATAACTTAAACAAAAGCATTCTACGAATTTATTTACACACTTCTGCATTAAATCAAAAGCCTGCTAGCCTGAATCTGAAATGCCCCCTGTCAAGTCAATGTCATTAAGTTAAGTAGCTAAGAGCAGGTTAATGTATCAAAAAATGTTGAACCAATCATATATTTTTTTACCTAAGCTATTTCCACCCATGCCAATCATCATTTTAATGATTGTTTCAAATGATAGTTTTCGATTCCTTATAAAGTCCTTTGATGGATTTTGCAAAAAAATCAGATGGATCATTTGATATAGTACTTATTATGTGTGAAAGTATTTCTTTTACTTCCGTTGTTTTCATATGCGTTCCTCCCTCGAATCTTTATATTTCAAAAGCATGGCAGCAAGTTTTCGGTTATTTGTCAAGTATTTTTTTATGAGTAGCAAATATAAAAATAGAACGTTTACATCTACTTTTATCGATGTAAGCATTCTATTTTGCTTAACTTAATGACATTGACCACAAGGGGAGCATATCAATACTAAACTAGCAGGCTTTTACACCATTTTCCTCAGATTACTATAGACAAAAATGTTACTTCTATTACATGGCACCAGTGACATGTAATGAACTGCCTTAAAACCAACCATCAATCAACCAGTTTCTTATCATGCACTAACTACTGCCCATTTTTATCAACACCATACAAGTCCTTGCTGTACCTGCTAGCCTCATCAACTTCATCCCTCATCTCGCCTATACTTTTATACAAAGCTCTCCCCAATTCCGTGTATTTGTTAATTATATGGCTATTGTAGAGGTAGTAATTGTGCCACTAGGAACAGGATCAGCCAGTGTAAGTAAATACGTGGCAGAATATCATAAGGTATTGATATAGGCTAAGGCTCTAAAGTACCAGTTAACTCCTATGTCTACTATTATCGAAGGAGAACTTGATCGTATTTTTGAGGTAGTACGTCAAATACATGAAGTTCCTTTCCAATCTGGGGCGCTCCGCGTGGGAACAACTATTAGAATTGATGAACGCCGCGATAAAGAGTTAACTATGGATGGCAAAATACAGGCAGTTATAGAAAAGCTATAATAACGATACTTTAGCGTATTACTAACCGTGGCATAAAAGATCCTTATTAAAACAGCGGGGCAGGTGTGATGTTTTGAAATGTCACACTTGTCCCGCTGTTTCCATAACTAGTATCTAAGATAAAACCATAAAATATGGATCCATCATCATGTAACAGTACCTGCTTTCCTGGTTATTATTAACACAAAGGCAGATTTCCAAGTGTTGTTATCTTAATTGTAAATTCCAGTGCTAAAGTTATATTTCTTACACGCTTAGCCCTCTTTGAGGTAATTACCCTTGATATAGGTATTAGATTAATGTAATGTAGATTTTTTTCAAGATTATTTTTGGACACCTAGATCCATGAGCATTTTTGTAAGCATATAAAGGCGAGAAGGGATGCTTTCAATATCTATATATTCTTGAGGCGTATGATCACCACCGCCAACAATTCCTAGACCATCTACAGCTGTGGTGCCAACAGAGGCTGCGTAGTTGGCATCAGAACCACCACCACTGCCTACAATGTTCAATTTAAGACCGAGTTCATTATAAATATCAGCGAATTTAGCAGCAAAGGCTTCTGATTGAGGACTTTTCGGGAATGGTGGGCGGCCTTTTGTAGCTATTATTTTAACCTCAGTGCCAGGGATTAGCTTGTTTTTAGCCACTTCGTTCATTTCTTTTTCTAGACGGCTATATTCTTCAGGATATAAAACACGTACATCAGCTTGTGCTTTAGCATAATCAGGGATTATGTTGCTAACACCACCAGCTTGGAAAATAGTAAAGTTAATTGATGTCATTTTTTTCTCATCGCCTAGTTTGCTAAGTTGTAGAACTTGATGTGCTAGCTCCATAACCGCATTACGGCCTTTTTCTGGTTCAATACCAGCATGAGCAGATTGGCCTTTAACTTCAACAAAGTAATACCCGATACCTTTACGCCAGGACATAATTTCATCCCCAGGGATACCAGGTTCTAAGCCAATTGCATAATTACTATCTTTGGCTTTTTCCATGATTAAATCTCTAGAACCAAAAGAACCTTTCTCTTCATCGCAGTTTATTAAGTAAACTATTTTTCCGAAGTTTGTATAATTCATTTCCTTTATCAGTTTAAGGGCTTGGAGACCAAGAATGAGACCACCTTTATCATCAGAAACACCAGGGCCATAGGCTTTACCATTTTCTATACGGAAAGGGCGTTCCGCAACCGAACCTACTTTGTGAACTGTATCTATGTGTGCTAGCATTAAAGTATTACCAGTACCTGTACCTTCTAGTGTAGCCACAATATTAAAGCCGACAGCAGATCCTGTAGCTGGAATAGTCTCTACTTTTGCACCTAGTTCTTGTAATTGCTGGACCATAAAATTACCCATTTCAGTCAAACCTTTTTCATAACCTGTGGGAGATTCAATATTCACTACTATTTCAAGATTTTTTAATACTTCAGTTTGAGCTGATTTTGTTTTGTCATAAAGTTCTAGATTTGGCGCGGCGCAAACAGCTAGTATGTTTGCCATGAGCAGCATTACCGAGAGCATAAAAATAAATACGATGTGCTTGTTGCCGATGATTTTATTTAACATTTTACCCTCCTATTAGTATTATTTACCAATATTATTATTCAATCAACTTATCTAAAAACCTTTATTATTACGATAAATAAATTCATTTATCGTACCCGTTTAGTTCCGACGCTAATATCTCAATAAAATTCCCGGTTTTGGTGCGAAAAAATCAAAAAGTAAAAACCAGCCCTACCTTCTAACCGCTGATCAAGCCACTATGCCCATAACCTTGTTTAAGAACTTAACTTCAGAACGGACACATTGAATTTCTTCAACCTGTCCCTTTCGGATCATATTCATAATTTCTATCCCGCTGTTTTTCTCTTCTCACTTATACTAATACATCTACCGTTTTAGCATTCTTTTTACTATTTTCACTAGTTACTTCTTTGCTATTTTCTTGTTTTATTTCCTTAGTAATAGCATCCACAGCAGGTACATCCAACGATTCTACTTGTACTGCATTATTATTATCAACTTCCCCAGTGGCTGTCTTTTGTTTTTCTTCCTGTCCTTCTACTTGCTTTTTCTTCTTGGTCCGTTCCCTTTCGGCTTCACTAATTCCTTGTTTTACAGATCTAACGAGCTTTTTATCTATTTCACCTATTTTTTTAGCCATATTTGCTTCAGTTTGTGCAATGTTACCTTCACTTTTTGCAATGACGCCCATTTGATATGTTACACTACCTTTACCATATTTAATCTGCCCATTTGCAACACCAACTTCCCCAATTAGCTTTGTCCGCACTTTGCTCAGATCTTTTAGATCAGCATAACCATTTTTTGCTGCTAATATATTATTTAAACTTGCCGATAAGACAACGGTTTCTTTCTGATTATCTGGTGTGTTTTTATATTTTTGTTCTTCTGATTTTTCAGCCCTCTTTTGCTGTGCTTCTGTTACTTCTTTTTGCTTTTCCTCAACTTGGGCCTTTTGTATTTCCTTATTTAGTTCTTCAATTTGCTGATTAATATTTTTCACTTTTTCCGCTTTTGTCTTACTATCCGCAGTACTCTCATTGACTTTTTGAATTTGCTGGGTTAACTCATTTTTTTGTTTTTGCAAGTCATTTACTATACTATGAGGCTTGCTACTTACGCTCATGGTGTTATTCAATGATGTGTTTGCAATATTCATTATTTCGCTCTCCTAATATAATTATCATTCTATAAGTTATATCGTATATTTTTTTCAATTCCTTTAGCATAATTTGGATTTTTCAGAATCTTTTAAGAGAAAAAATAAAAAAGCTAACGGATAAAAGAACCAATCCTAAGATACCGACAAGTTCAATTGCCTTTACATTACTCATTGGTTTTATGTTGAATATTAGAAGTTTTAACCAATTGGACGATTGGCTTGAACATAATGATTTCAGAAGAATAATACCAAGAAAAATGAGATTGCCTAGAATTGATGCGATTCGAGATAGCCTAAAGCTTGTTGAAATAGCCGATATCGAACCCCTTCATCATAGCATTATAAGAACATCTACCAAAAATAAACTTGTGCGTAATGGTACAATTGATGGCTCTAAAGTTGTGGCTTTCGATGGTGTAGAATTGTTTGAAAGCACAAAGAAAAGCTGTGATAACTGCCTTACAAGAATCATCAAGAATGTACCTCATTACTTTCACCGATCCATTGTCGGCGCCTATGTTGGCCAAGATCCGCACATCATTATCGGACAAGAGATGTTAAAACCAAAAATTGATAGCACCAGTAAAGATGAAGGTGAATTGTCTGCTGCTAAAAGGTTGTTGCATCAACTACATAAACAGCACCGTCATTTTGCAGATGTTATTGTTTATGATGCCCTTGCCTGCAACGCTCCTTGGATTAATGCTGTAAAATCGTATAATATCGATACCGTTGTCAGGGTTAAAGATATGAGATTAAACATCGTCAAAGATGCTAAATTAGTATTTAAAAACAGGACCTCGAATACAACTTGGGTTTTCTATAAAACCTCTACAAAAAGAGTAACAGTCTCTGTCTGGGAAACTGCTATTAAAATAAATGGTGTGACTGATCCATTACGTTTTATAAAATTTGTAGAAAAAACAACTGACTGTAATACTAATAGAAGCAAATGTTCATTATTACTACTGCACAGGATAACGTCATTAGCAACTGGAAGTTAATTATGGTTATTCTAGGGGTAGGGGTATTTATAATCATTTTTGGATAAAATCAATGGCTTAATTTATATTATCTCTAAATATTGTAAATTAAGTTGTGAATGTCAATGAATTTCTGGTTCTCCCGCACTTTTATAATATCATTGGCAATTAAGCCATTGATTTTAATGTTGTTGCCTTAAATGGAAATTATAAGCTAAACTTCTGCCAATGACATGTGATAGACTCCCTTAAAACCGATCGTCGATCACCGATTTTTTATCAGGTACTATCTACTGCCAGCACCACACAAGTCCTTGTTGTACCTGCCTTCATCAACTTCATCCCCACCCGCCCATACTATTACACGACTCTATCTGACTTTCGTGTAATAGTATCCAGTCTCGTGTAACTGTGCGATACCCTACAGCAGAAAAAACGCTCAAACCGAAGTATGAGCGACCATATAACACACTTATAAAATTACCATTAATGCCACGAACCATTTAAAATCAGGCTATTTCCTTGCTATCAACGCGACCGACTCCACATGTGTTATGATAGCAAGGTGATACCATTACACGAATAATTTGAAAGTTAGACACCCCTAAAAGAGCCACGGCACCTCCATGATACCACCCTGCACCCCCTATTTTAAGACTCATTTCAAATATCTGAGTTACTTATAAACAGGTGCATTGTTTCCAAAACAGCACACCTGTCCCAGGGAAGATTTTTTCTATACCCATAACGCAGACAATTCATCCATTTCCAAAGCATTTACGTTTTAGCTGGTTGGGACTAGTATTCCCGCTTCACGTGCAAGGCTGTGATCTTTGACG
>NZ_JBGJZL010000020.1:0-54740 GCF_042610375.1 Pelosinus sp. sgz500959 | reverse complement strand
AAAACGAGTACGGCACACCTGGCTTATTTTAACTTTACTTACATTGTTTAGTTTTCAAAGAACACCCGACCATCTTTCGACAATCGCACCACCGTTTCTCACAGCGGATCTTTATTGTAACACATCCACAACTTTATGTCAACATGTTATTTTTGCTTTTCGTTGTCAGCCGTGCTGGCAACTCATTTATAATACCATATTCAATTATACATGTCAATTTTTTTTGCAATTTATTTCTATCTTTTTATTTGTCTTCTCCCTTAAGTACTGTTACCTTCTATTTATATGTTATAATGGTCTAAATTTATAGTATATAAATAGATAATAGGAAAGTCCCATTTATAAGGTAATAAAATTATAAAAAATAGGTGATATAGATGAAAGCAATTATTGGTGCCTTGACTATTCTTTGCTTTTTACTCATTTTTGCTAATGGTTATAATGATAGCAACGTTCCTTATATTGATTTTAGCCAATCGTCAGAAAATACATCCATTATGAATAAAGCAGATTCAGATCAACGTCCGATCTTAATTGCGTTAGCCTCTGTCATGTCGCCACACGAAACGATTGGTTATTATCGAAAGATAGCTGACTATGTTTCACATAAGACAGGTCGTCAAGCCATACTGGTTCAGCGTAAGACCTACGCGGAAGTTAATATGTTACTTGCTAATGGAGATGTTGATATTGCCTTCTTATCAACGGGTGCTTATAGTTCTTACCGCGGTATGAATGAAATTGAGTTATTAGTCATGGCTGAGCATTTGGGTAATTCTTTATATACTGCTGAAATTATTGTTCATAAAGACAGTACTATTCAAAGCATTCAAGATTTAAAAGGTAAGGTTTTTGCCTTTACTGATCCTCTTAGTTATTCTGGTCATATGGCGATTGAAGAATATCTAAGACAAAAAAATACCATTCCAGAAAAATTTTTCAATCGCTATTTTTATACTTATAGCCACGATAAATCCATATGGGCAGTCGCGAATAAAATTGCAGATGGTGCCAGTTTTGATAGCCAAATTTATGAGTATACAAAAGAAAAAACTCCAGAGCTTGCGGCAAATGTTCGCATTATCGATTCAATTGGTTCAGCCCCAACAGGTCCTATTGTCATCAATAAAAAGATTAAAAATGAACAAAAAGAGCAGCTGCGTCATATTTTCCTGACAATGAGTGAAGATCCTGAAGTATCTGAAGCCATGCAAGGTCTAGTGATTGACAAATTTATTGTACCAACCCCCGAACTTTATGCGCCGTTACGCAATTTATATGATCGGACAAGTGTGATCTTATGAGATGGCTAAGGCAATTGAGTATTTATTATAAAATCAATGGTATTATCATTGGTATGTTATTATTACTAAGCCTTGTGATTGGTATTATTATGATCAAAACCACCTCAAAACTACTTGAACAACAAATTGAGCAACGAGGTGTTGAAGTCGGTACTTATATTGCTGCGTTGAGTAGCAATGATATCTTACTTGATGATCATTACGCTTTATTTGATCGCATTAACAAAACAAAAAATAATCGGGAAGATGTACGTTATATTTTAATTACAGATTCTGTCGGTGGTATCATTGCTAATACTTTCGCGGGCAATTTACCAAAAGGTTTACCAATGACGTCCCAAAACAAGAGTGATGGATCTTTGCCCTTAGATAATACATCAAAAAATAATGGTGAATACCATGTTATTAAAATGAATAGTAATGAGGGACCTCTACGAGAAATTGTTGTTCCAATCGAGAATGGAGCCATTGGTTTTGTACGTGTCGGAATGTCAGAAAATAGTACACAACAATTATTAAATAAAAAACTAGATGAATTTTTTATTACTACTTTTTTAATTTGCTTATTAGCAGTATTTGGTGCCACTCATCTGGCCTATGTCATTATCTATCCATTACGTAGTTTAACCAATGCTACAAAACAAATACAACTTGGGAATTTTTCTGTGCAAGCTGAAGTAAAAGGAGGAGATGAAGTCGGCCATCTGACTACAGTTTTTAATGAAATGGTCAGTAGCCTCCAAGAAAAAGACTTTGAAAATAAGCATTTACTAAAAGAACTAAGAGAAAAAGAAGCCATGCGAACAATTTTAATGAATAAACTTTTTACAATTCAAGAAGAAGAGCGTAAACGTATTTCCCGGGAATTACATGATGAAACAAGCCAATCATTGGCATCCTTACTCGCTTATATGAAAGTATTGCTCTCGAAATTAACAGATGATAATCAAAAAGAGTTATTACTGGGTGCCCGCGATGTAGCAATTAATGTATTGGATGGTTTACGAAAAATGGCTGTTGAACTTCGTCCTCCAGTGCTAGATGATCTAGGAATTATTGCTGCCATTGGCAAATATATTAATCATTTTAGTACTCAGCACAATATTCCTATCTATTTTTCGCCTCCTGATGACAAGTTAATGATCGGCAATGATATTTCATTGGCATTATACCGTATTTTGCAAGAAAGCCTAACTAATATTTATAAACATGCCTGTGCGACTGAAGTAAATGTTACATTGAGAAAAAGTCCAACTACAATTTCACTGATTATTGCCGATAATGGCTTGGGTCTTCGCCCTGGAGAGTTAGAATCGGCTCGTCTAAATAATCGCCTCGGTGTATATGGTATGAAAGAACGTGTAGAGTTATTAGGTGGTAGTTTTAATTTCCATTCTATTAGTGGAAACGGAACAATCATTACAGTCATATTACCGATTACAAATTTGGAGTGAAGATACAATGAAATCTAAAATTAAAATTATCTTAGTAGATGATCATTCTGTTCTTAGAGCTGGTCTAAAGTTATTACTCAATAATGAGCCAGATTTTATCGTAATTGGCGAAGCATCAGATGGAGAAGGCGCTCTTAATTTATTACGATCTACGCCAGCCGATGTACTTATTATTGATTTATCTATGCCTAATATGGGAGGACTTGAATGTATTAAAGAAATTCAAAGTCGTGGATATGCAATTAAGATCTTAGTACTAACTATGTATGATGATGAACAATATATCAAAGAAGTCATGCGTTCTGGCGCCTTAGGATATGTTGAAAAACATGCTTTAGATACAGAATTATTTGATGCTGTAAAAACAGTATCAAATGGTCAACGTTACTTAAACCCTCAGAATGCACAAATGCTTCTCAATAGTCTTTTAACCGATACGCCCCAAGAAAATTCTCTAAGTCCTTATATTGTATTGAGTTCTCGTGAGCGCGAAGTACTAAAACTCATGGTCAGAGGACATTCAATGAGTAAAATTGGTGAATTTCTCTGCCTCAGTGTAAAAACAGTCGATACTTATAAGACACGTATGATGGAAAAATTAAATTGCACACAAAAAAGTCAATTAGTTGAATACGCCCTTAAATATGATTTGCTTCCAGCGAAAAAGGAGTAGGGATTTTCCTACTCCTTTTAGCTGGAAGTTTGATTTTTTTATTATAAAATAATTAAAAAATAAGGATTATGATTTCGAATTTTATTCAAAATCATAACCCTTATTTTATTAATGTAGACTTTTAAAATTTAATCTTTTACTTTCGCATTCCAGACACAAGCAGCTAATAAGAATGATATGACTGCAGATCCTACCCAAAAGTCAGCAGCAAGAGCAAAATCATAGATTTTTTTACCATTAACAATTGTCATATGGGAATTAATTAAATAACCGCTGATAACTTCTTGGGCCGCAGCACCACCATAACTGAGTAAGCCAATCATACCCATTGCGGCGCCCGTAGCACGTTTAGGACAAATATCAACCGCCATCAAACCACCAAGGTAACAAACAAGTGCCCCCATCGTAAAACCATACAGAACCATACTACCCATATCAACCCAATAACTAGCAGGTGCCCATACAAAAGCTGCGACTGAAATAGCATATAAAATACCATAAATCAAAGCGGGTAAATTACGTTTTTGATTAAAGAACTTATCCGAGATCATGCCACAAGTAAGAGAACCAAAAATTCCAGCAAACTGCATAACAGATAGTACCCCACTAGCACCCATGGTTGTATAGCCTTTTGCTTCTGTTAGATAAATAATACCCCAGCTTTCAATAGCATAACGAGCAATATAACAAAATAAGCTTGACATACCAAGTATCCAGACGGCAGGACGTTTTACAACTTCCCATTGTAGGCTTCCAACAGATTTATCTTTTTCAACGATAGCAGCGTGGTCATTTTTAAAATCTGCAACATTTGGCAAACCACGAGTCTCTGGTCGATCAGACATAAAGAAGTAAATGAGGATGGAACCGATAGCACAAACGATACCTGGCATAATAAAACCCATTTTCCATCCATAAGCTCCTACGATAGCCGCAGTTGCTACATAAGTAAAGGCTGCACCAAGATTATGACTGGTAAACCAGACTCCATAGAAAGTACCTCGTTCTTTATTACTAAACCATTGATTTAAAGCAACGATACAAGGACCTGCACCAAAAGACTGAAACCAACCATTGATTCCCCATAATACGACTAGGGGAGTAAATTCATTACAAAAACCCATAATTACAGTAATAATCGATGATAGAAAAAGTCCAAGAGCAAAGAAACGTTTAATATTTAATCGATCGGCTAAAAAACTGTTTGTAAACTTACCAAGACCATAGGTAGCAAAAAATACTGATCCCATAATACCAAGTTGTTGGGCGTCTAATACCCCTGATGCCATTAATGGTTTTTTGATAACCGAGAAATTAAGTCGTAAAACGTAAAATAATGCATATCCTAAGGTAATCGATGTGAAAACTTGCCAACGTATCTTATTAAAAACCGTTGCAATTTGGCTTTGATCGCCAGTCATTAAGGGTTTATCCTTACCTGTCATAAAAAGCTTAAAAATATCTTCTAACATTTTGCACCTCATTTATTTTTTTAAGTAGGATACTAAGGAGTATAATCCTTTTTAAGGATTAATACGCTGAGTCTCCGCCATTCGCTAATGTTTTAGTCGTACCACTGACCATCTTAGTACCTGTATAATAAAGCATTCCAGGAGTTGGAGCAGGTACTTTGATACCTTTCTTAATTAAGAAGTTACGAAGTACTTCTGGTTTATCAGAAATCATACCATCAACACCCATATTCAAAAGTGATTCCATAGCATTTTCATTATTTACAGTCCAAGGAACAATTTTCATATTTAATTTGTGCGCTTCAGTTACTAATTCAGGCGTCACTTCTTCCCAATAAGGAGAAACGACATCTGCATTGATTGCCTTAGCAGCTTTTACATAATCACCTTTGAAATCATCAATATCAAGGCCACCCATCCAAGGAGATTTACCAGGTACACCAACTTGGCGATAAAGCCCATCAGGTCCCCATGATGCTTGTTCACAGGTTAATGCTACAAGAGTAATATTTTCATCGATCTTACGGACTTCTTGAAGTGTTTTCCAATCGAAGGATTGAATTGTTACACGATTTTGCATATGATATTTTTTAACAACTTCCATGACTTTTTGTGCGAAAAACTTAGGAGAAGGGTTAAGTGGATCAACAGGATCTACGTAAGATTTAGTTTCAATATTGAACTTAACATCTTTATTACCATACGCAATCGCCAATTCAAAAACTTCATTCAAAGTTGGTACACGGGTTCCAGGAACGGATAATTGAGTTAATCCATGTCCCTCATAATAACTACCGGCTGCAGGATTCATTGTACCCATATCATAAGCTTTGATTTCGGCAAGAGTCATGGCCCTCATATCAGGTTGCTCACCATCAACTACGTAATTGCCATGGGGATCTTTGGCAAGGTGAGTTTCTAATTTAGGATTATGGCTGATTACTAGATAACCATCTTTTGTTAATTGCATATCCATTTCTAAAGTACTAACACCCAAATTCATAGCATAGGCAAATGCTGGAAGGGTATTTTCGGGACGAGCATCACGACCACCGCGATGGGCTTGTAAGTCAAAACCGCTTACTGTGGCTTTTGCTGATGCATCAGGCATATAAATACTTGATACGAGTACTGCAGCAACTCCTGCGATTAAAAAATGTTTCCAATTTTTTTTTTATTTTTCATACACATCATCTCCATTTGTTTGTTGTAGAAAAACTATAATTAAATTATTGCATTATAATGAAAAATTAGGTATCAGTAAAATTTCTGATTTTTTAGTAAGAAAAATAACTTTATTTCATGTAAGAAAAAAACTTACATGAATTTCTTTGTTATTATTTATATGAGCACGAAGAATTTGTATGATGAAAATAATAACAAGAAAAGACTTGGCTTGTGCCAAGTCTTTTCTCATAGATAAACCACTTAATCATATGTAATTTCTCATTCTATAAAAAAACGACAAACTGGCCTTAGCCAATTTGTCGTCTTACTATTATTTACTTGATGTAAGATAAATCAATCTGTATCTGATTTTTTCTCCACAGCAGCCAGTGCCACTACTTTATCTTTATCGCCAGTTTTCATTAGCTTGACACCTTGGGTATTACGGCTAATAACAGAAATATCATCAATATCAATACGAATTACAATACCATCGCTACTGATCAACATTAGTTCCTGTCCAGGGCGTACGACCTTAATACCAACAACTTGGCCAGTCTTATCAGTGACTTTTGTATTAATAATCCCTTTACCACCACGTTTTTGATCGCGATACTCACTGACAGGTGTACGTTTTCCATAACCTTCCTCGGTGACTGTTAATACTTCGCCATCTGCTTTTAGCGTATCCATGCCAACGACGCCATCACCTTCATGTAAATTAATACCTTTTACACCGCGTGCTGTACGTCCCATATGACGAACATCTGTTTCTGGGAAATAAATGGCAAGACCATCACGTGTCCCCATCAAGACATGTTGTTCACCATTTGTCAATTTCACACCAATCAAATCATCATCTTCATCCAATGAAATAGCAATTAATCCTGTTTTACGAGCTGTATTAAACTCCATAAGTTCAGTTTTCTTAACAATACCTTTTACTGTAGCCATAAATAAATAGCGAGTATTGGAAAACTCTCGAATTGGAATCACAGCCGTAATTCGTTCTTGTCCTTCAAGAGGAAGAAGGTTGACAATTGATGTACCTTTAGATGTGCGACTTGCTTCAGGTATTTCATAACCTTTTAGTCGATAAACTCTTCCGCGGTTGGTAAAGAATAAGATATTATGATGTGTTGTTGTGACAAATAAATGCTCAACAAAATCTTCTTCCTTAGTGCCCATGCCGGCTACACCACGACCACCACGTTTTTGATTACGATATGTATCAACTGGTAAGCGCTTAATATAGCTAGAATGAGTCAAAGTTAATACAATATCCTCTTCAGCAATTAAATCGCCAACGTCCATATTGGATGTATCATTTGTAATCATCGTACGGCGATCATCGCCAAAACGTTTTCTTACATCTAATAATTCTTCTTTAATAATATTCAACACTTTTTGATCATCCATTAACACAGATTCTAACCATTCAATAAGCGCTAAAAGCTCTTTATATTCATTTTCAATTTTTTCCCGTTCCAAACCAGTCAAGCGTTGAAGACGTAAATCTAAAATGGCTTGAGCTTGTTTTTCACTTAAATCAAAACCATCAATCAAAGCGTTACGAGCGATCTCTACATTATTCGAACTACGAATAGTCTGAATGACTGCATCGATATGATCAAGGGCTATTTTTAAACCTTCTAAGATATGAGCTCTTGCTTTGGCTTTTGCAAGTTCATAATTAGTCCTTCTTATAATCACTTCTTTTTGATGTTCAATATAATAATAAAGTACTTCTCTTAAGTTTAGAACTTGCGGCCGTGACTCAACTAAAGCCAACATAATAATGCCAAAAGCATCTTGCAATTGAGTATGTTTATATAATTGATTTAAAATAACATCAGCATTTGCATCACGTCTAAGTTCGATCACAATGCGCATACCATTACGATCACTCTCATCTCGAAGATCAGTAATGCCATCAACGACTTTGTCTCTTACTAAATCGGCAATTTTTTCAATCAACCTAGCTTTGTTAACCTGATAAGGGATTTCATTCACTATAATCCTTGGTTTACCATTAGCCATTTTATCAATGCGTGTTTTAGCCCGCATTTTAACAACACCACGTCCAGTGGTATAAGCAGATCGAATTCCTTCTTCACCTAAAATAAGACCACCAGTAGGAAAATCGGGGCCTTTGATCGCTGTCATGAGTTCTGGAATTGTCACATCAGCATTGTCAATCATCATGATGGTCGCATCAACAACTTCCCGCAAATTATGGGGAGGAATATTAGTCGCCATACCAACTGCAATACCCGCTGAACCATTGACTAAAAGATTAGGTATTTTAGATGGTAAAACTTTAGGCTCTTCTAATGATTCATCATAATTGGGACGAAAATCAACTGTATCTTTTTCGATATCAGCCAACATTGCTTCAGCAACTTTAGACATTCTAACTTCAGTATAACGCATGGCTGCCGCTGAATCACCATCAACAGAACCAAAATTCCCATGCCCGTCCACCATCAAATAGCGAGTAGAAAAATTTTGAGCCAAACGTACAATAGCATCATACACTGAACTATCACCATGAGGATGATATTTACCTAATACTTCACCGACAATACGTGCTGATTTCTTATAGGGTTTATTAGATGCCATACCAGCCTCATGCATTGCATATAAAATACGACGATGCACGGGCTTTAGACCATCACGCACATCAGGCAATGCCCGCATGACAATAACACTCATGGCATAATCAATATACGAACTTTTCATTTCATGTTCAATACTTATCGGTAATACTTTACCTAAGCCAAAATCCACATTCTCACCTCAAAAACACAATTTTAAATTGTGATAATACCTTAGCCATTCTTACAATCATGAAGTTCGATCATGATGGGATTCCAAGCACATCCTAATCTCATGATTGTAAAACATATTATTTAATTGCTAATTATTTATTATACCATATAATTTCACCATATCAAAAAAATCCTTTTAAAGACCACCAATAATACTAGTATTTAATCATCACCAAAGTTTAAATTTTACATATATTACTTCAGATAGAATTATTGATTACTTATCTGCAGGAGGATAGAAGAAATGATTTTTTTTTATCTATTATTCTTAGGTTTTGCCGTGAGTATTGATGGTTTTGTAGCTGGTATTGCTTATGGATTAAAAAACATCTGCATACCACTGACCTCTTTACTCATTATTTGCATGACTACTATTGTATCTACAATTATAGCTATGTCAACCGCCTGTATCTTAGGAACCTTTATTAATACACAATTAGCGATACTATGCGGTGCATTATTACTAATCCTCATTGGTCTATTTAGTCTCTTTCAAGAATATCTTACTAAAGATGCCCAGGATGATATGATCAACGAAGGGGGACTCTCCCCGAAAATGACTTTTTCAATTGGTCGCTTAGTAATTAATATTATGGCTGATCCAGAAAGGGCAGATGTCGATCACTCCCAAGGTATTAATTCTTTAGAGGCTCTCTTTTTAGGTCTGGCACTTGGAGTTGATAACATGATTGCCACCTTCGCAGCTACCTTAATGGAACCCTTACCTTTATATACACCACTAATTATGGGACTTATTCAAATTCTAGTCATTGCAACGGGTATTTATACTTCCAAACATTTTATTTCTGAAAAACTTAAAAAACGCTTTCCTTACATACCAGGTATTATCTTAATTATATTAGGCCTCATACGATTATATTAATGTAATACATCCCATAATTGTTTACTAATCAATACAACAGACATAAATAAAAACAAAGGTCTCACATAAGCTGCGCCTTTTTTGATTGCTAAATGAGAGCCAGCGATTGCACCTAAAATCATTGATATGCCCATAGGAATTGCATAATAATAATTAACTGAACCAAAATAAATAAACATAATAACAGCAGCAATGTTACTTGCAAAATTAAGAGCTTTAGAATTACCAGCAGCTACTACAAAATCAAAACCAATCATTAAAAATGCAAAAATGAAAAATGAGCCTGTCCCAGGTCCAAAAAATCCATCATAAAATCCAATAGCCAAAGCTACAAAACCACTTAAATAAGCTGTCTTTTTCGTCATTCCTTGATAAGTTGAAATATCTCCCCACTCTTTTCTCATAAAAGTATAAATTGTCACAATTAGTAGCATAACAACAACTAATGGCTTTAAAAACTGGGAAGGTATTTGTTGTACAATAATGACTCCAAAAGCTGAACCGATAAAAGACAAAGGAAATAAAAATTTAATAAGATGAATGTCAATTTTTCCTGAACGTAAAAAAGAAATAGTACTCGTACAACTTCCCATCACACTCGCCACTTTATTTGTTCCCAATGCCATGGTAGGTGGCAATCCAACTAATAATAATGCTGGTAAAGAAATTAATCCACCACCACCAACGACAGAATCAATAAATGAAGCAATAAAACCAGAAACAATTAAAAATAAAATCATATCAATGCTTGCATTTTCCATACATTACCTCCAAAATAAACAATAAGGAGTGAGATAATATCCACTTGATAGTATCACCCCTTATTATATGTACATAAATATAATGCTTTTTTATTTATTATAACACATTCATGTACTAGTTTTTCTTGGGTCAATTCATTATCCTATTTATATTTAATATAAATAGGATATCTATATGGATTTTACATCGCAGATTTATTCATTTAATTAAAATATATTTGAAATTAAATGAACTTATTTTTCTTTCCTAAAAAAAATCTGGTAATATGTATATGATTACAATATTTTTTATAATTAAAATAATAGACTCTGGCTTTATTTAATTATAAAATTAATCTTATCTACCATATAAATTGTACATAGATTATAATACTTATAAAGTTCGCACATTCATCGATTAAATGCTTGAAAGGAGTCATTCTATTGGATATTCGTCATTTGACATACTTTATTGAAGTCGCTCAACATCGTAGCTTTACTAAGGCTGCCCAAGCATTACATATAACTCAGCCGTCAATCAGTAAAATGATTAAATTATTAGAGGAAGAATTAGATGTAGTGTTATTTTACCGTTCAGCTAAGCAAATTGAACTCACTGATGCTGGAAAAGCCTTATTACATCAATCTCAACAAATTGTAAACTCCTTTCAAAATTTAACTTCTGACTTAGCGGATGTTATTAACTCTAAAAAGGGTTCAATTACAGTTGGTTTACCACCCATGGTGGGTGCTAAATTTTTCCCAAAAATTATTTCTGATTTCACAGCTACCTATCCAGAAATTTCACTGACTTTACTTGAAGTTGGCTCACAAGAAGTACAAGTAGGTGTCGATGATGGGCACCTGGATATTGGTGTTGTTATGTTACCTATTGATGAAAGTCTCTTTGAAGTCATTTCAATTATCAATGAACCCGTCGTACTTATTGTTCATCCTGATCATTTTTTAGCTAAAAAAACAACTATTGAGCTACGTGAGCTTAAAGATGAAAATTTTATTTTCTTCCGTGAAGGTTTTACTCTTCATGATCGTATTATCAATCGCTGTATTGAAAGTGGTTTTACGCCTAAAATTGTATTCAAAAGTAATCATTGGGATTTTATTACTGAAATGGTTGCGATTAATTTTGGTGTTGCTTTATTGCCAAAAACAGTTTGTCAAGATATTGATCCAAAGCGTGTTAAGATCATATCAGTCATCGAGCCTATGATTCGTTGGAATTTAGGAATTATTTGGAAAAAAGATCGTTATTTATCTTTTGCTGCTAAAGAGTGGCTAAAATTCACAAGTAAGTACTTTGATATTGCACCAAAAATATAAAGAAAACTTGACTTTGGTAAAGCCTCAGCGTAGACCAAAGTCTTAGTTGCCCTTACTTATAATCGAGAAAGTTTTATACGTTCTGATTACGTAAAGAAAGGACTTGGCTTTTGCCAAGTCTTTTCTATTTGCCTATCCATTTTCTCCTGCGAAAATATAGTATCATAAATATGCTAATGAGCAGCATTAAAACTAAAACAGCTGGATATCCCCACTCCCATTCAAGTTCAGGCATATATTTAAAATTCATACCATATAGCCCAACAATAAAAGTCAGCGGTATAAAAATAGTGGCAATAATGGTTAGTACCTTCATGACTTCATTTAGTTTATAACTCACACTTGATATATAAATATCGAACATTCCAGTGACCATATCACGATACATTTCAATGGTATCAATAATTTGAATAATATGATCATAAACATCGCGAAGATAAATTAGAGTATCATGATTAAATAATGCCGAATCTCCCCTTGATAAAGCATTAATAATCTCTCTTAAAGGCCATATCGCTTTACGAACAAATAACATTTCTGTTTTTAATCGGTGTATTTCCTTAAGTACATCCGGTCCTGGATCTGACATTAATTGATCTTCTAAAAGTTCTATTTTTTCTCCTAAATATTCAAGAGCCAAATAATAATGATCAACAATACAATCAATTAATGCATATGCTAAATAATCAACACCTTTGGTTCTAATTTTACCATTGGTTTTTTTTATTCTATCTTTAATTTGCTGAAAGGTTTGATTATCATTTTCCTGAAAAGATACTATATAATGACTACCAACGATCATGCTGATTTGTTCAAACTCTATATTGCTGCGTTGTTCAAAATAATGAATCATTTTTAGAACAATATATACATAATCCTTACTTTCTTCCAATTTTGGTCGCTGATTTGTGTTTACGATATCTTCTAAAATTAATGGATGTATATTAAATTTATTTCCTATTTTTTCAATCACATCAACAACATGAATACCACTGATATGCACCCAATTCACATCTGCTGTAGATTTATATTGTAATAATTCATCAACATGATTAAACTGTTCTTCAGTCCATACATCTTTGCTATAACACAGCATTGATATTTTTACTTTTTCACTTCTCATTGCCCCAATATGCAAGAGAGTACCTGGTGGCATACCTACTTTTTGCGTATTATATTTATGCTTCCCTAGCACAATATCACCTCACATTATCTTCATCATCACCCTTAGGCTGAACCTCTTTTGCAAGATAACGTGTATGTATTTGCTCATAACTCATGATAATCTCGCGAGGTTTACTTCCTATGTTGGGACCAATAATTTTCATTTCTTCCATCGTATCAATTAATCTTGATGCCCGAGTATAACCAATGCGAAACTTTCGTTGTAACATGGAAGCAGATGCTTGATTATTTTCAATGATCACTCTGATCGCTTCTGGAAATAATTCATCCTCATATAGACTCTGTTCTTTTTCTTCTTTTTTGCCCACTTCACAAGCAGTGATTCCTTCAAGATATTCTGGTGGCTCAACTTGTTTTTTGATATATTCAGTAAGCTGCTCTACCTCACTATCAGCGATAAATGCCCCTTGTACCCTAAGTGGCTTCGACATACCAATTGGATAAAATAGCATATCCCCTTTACCTAGCAATTTTTCTGCACCAGCCATATCGAGAATGGTTCGAGAATCAATTTGTGAAGATACTGCAAAGGAAATTCTTGATGGTACATTTGCCTTAATTAAGCCTGTAATAACATCGACGGATGGACGCTGCGTTGCCAAAACCATATGAATTCCTGAAGCCCTTGCTTTCTGAGCTAAACGAATAATAGCATCCTCTACATCTACTGGTGACACCATCATTAAGTCTGCTAATTCATCAATGATGATCACAATATAAGGCATCTTTTCTCCACTTGAGCCTGATCCAGCTGGAAATTGATCGATCATTTCATTATATCGACCAATATCTCGTACTCCACCAGCAGCAAAGGTTTCATACCGTCGCTCCATCTCTTGTACTGCCCAACGTAGTGATGAAGCTGCTTTTTTTGAATCCGTTACCACAGGTGTCAATAAATGAGGTAATCCATTATAACTCGTCAATTCTACTACCTTGGGATCAATAAGAATAAGCCTTACTTCTTGAGGTGTAGTTTTAAATAAAATACTGGTCAATAATGTATTGATACAAACACTTTTTCCTGATCCCGTTGATCCTGCTACCAATAAATGTGGCATTTTGCCTAAATCAGCCGTTACCGTTTGACCTGCGATATCTTTTCCTAAAGCCACAATCAATTTTGATGAAGATTTTAAAAACTCATCACTTTCGAGAACATCCCGTAAGGGGACACTTAATGTCACTTTATTTGGTACCTCGATACCAATTGCTGCTTTACCTGGAATAGGAGCTTCAATCCGCACACCTGATGCCGCTAAGCTGAGTGCAATATCATCGGCCAAATTAACAATCTTACTCACTTTAACTCCAGGTGCTGGTTCTAATTCATAGCGAGTCACTGTCGGTCCTTGGCTTATATTGACAATCTTCGCTTTAATATTAAAACTCTCTAATGTCCGTTCAAGAATTTTTGCATTATTAGCTACTTCCTTAACGAGCTTACCATCTGTTGGAGCTATTGTTTGTTTTAATAAGGATAGAGGAGGTATTACATAACCAGTTACTATTGCCTGTTCTGGATTTAATATAGAAGAATCATCTATCACTTGACTTTGTGTGGATGGTTTTATTTTTTCTTTAATAATTGGTTCTGAACTTCGAGTCTTTTCTTCAACCCGAGAGGCAGATCTTGCCTCGGCCTGCTCTTGTAAAGCTGCTTGTTCTAATAATTTTTCTAATAAAGGATTCTCAACACTGCTCATAGGTTCTTCGACTGTAGCTACCATTTCTTCTGAAATAGCTTTTTCCTGCACTATTTTTTTTGCAAAACGTCGATCTCTTTCTTGATTATAAATTTTCCCGACTTTCTCTATTTGTTCATAAGCCGTTGATATCCCTTGATGAGCTTGCTCCCGAGCTGCAATAAAAGTCTGATATAATGACCATGTTGTTGCAATTAACACGCCACATAAACTAGAAGCTAATAATATAATTAAACTTCCATAAAATCCAAGAAATTTACGTAACATAAAGAGCAACATACCACCGATTAAACCACCACCATTCACCAAACTCTCCGGCATAATTTCTTGATTTTCAATAATAATAAAATGATGTATGATTCCTAATAATGAAATATATAATAAGGCTAATCCCCAAAAACGTATACTATATACAATTCCATGGTCAGTTTTTATATAAAATATTCCAATAATAATCATTAAAATAGGTATAACGATAGCCCCTAAACCAAATGCATATTGTAAAAATTTAGAAATATATAATCCAACCCAACCTGTATTAAAGTTAAATAAACTAAAGATTGAAATAGCACCTACTGTTAAGAGTACAATCCCTATGATTTCAGAAGGCAAACGCGGATTGATATGACTTTCTTTTTTGTCATCTATCTTTTTTGTAGAATTTCTTTTAGCCAATGCTTACCACCTAATTCCTTTTCATTTATGCTACTATTATTATACCATTCATTTACAGTACTCTACAAACCTTTTAAGAACATTTGTTTGTATATATGTTTTTTTTCACAAAACATATATATTAAAATTATAAAACATTGTATACTTGACAAGAGTAACAAATGAAATATAATGAAAATATTGTAACTCTATATGAACCATCTGATCGATACTTCTTGCACAAAATATAGCAAGACATTTATTAAAAAATTATATTTAAGGGGGCTTTTTTTTATGCGCAGTGATATTGTAAAAAAAGGATCAACAAAAGCAGCTCATCGCTCACTATTTTATGCTATGGGTTATACGCCAGAAGATCTTGATAAACCTTTGATCGGAATTGTAAACTCATTTAATGAAATTATACCCGGTCACATCCATCTTCGAGATATTGCCCAAGCAGCTAAACTCGGAGTGGCTTCAGCTGGCGGAACACCAATGGAATTTCCTGCAATTGGTGTATGCGACGGTATTGCGATGGGACACAAAGGCATGAATTTTTCATTAGCCAGTCGAGAACTCATTGCAGATTCCATTGAAGCAGTTGCTGGAGCTCACGCCTTTGATGGTCTTGTCCTCATCCCGAACTGTGATAAAGTTGTTCCAGGTATGCTCATGGCGGCTGCTCGCCTTAATATCCCTTGTGTTGTTGTAAGCGGTGGTCCAATGCTTGCAGGTCGATATGAAGCTAAAGATATTAGCGTGAGTACGATGTTTGAAGCAGCTGGAAAATACGAAAGTGGAAAAATTGATGCAGAAGAACTAGATAATATGGAACAAGCAGCCTGTGCTAGCTGTGGCTCGTGCGCTGGTCTTTTTACCGCTAACTCCATGAACTGCCTCACTGAAGCCTTAGGAATGGGCCTACCAGGTAATGGTACTATACCAGCTGCTTATTTGGGAGCACGTAAAAAATTAGCTAAACAAGCTGGTGCTGTCATTATCGATTTGGTTAAAAAAGATATCAAACCACGGGATATTATGACTCTCAAAGCCTTTGAAAATGCAATTACTGTGGATATGGGAATTGGTGGTTCATCAAATACGGTTCTTCATTTATTAGCCATTGCGAATGAGGCTGAAATTGAGTTACCTTTATCTTTATTTGATAGCTTAAGTGCAAAAACACCTTATATTACAAAACTAAGCCCAGGTGGTACACACCATATGCAAGACCTTAATGAAGCCGGCGGTATCAGTGCTGTCATGAAAGAATTATCAACGATTGGCATCATTCATACAGATGCTTTAACTGTCACAGGCCTCGTAGCTGACCGAATCAAAGAAGCCCACATCACGAGACCTGATGTAATCCATACTACAGACAATCCCTATCGCAAAACAGGTGGTATTGCTGTTTTATCTGGCAATCTTGCTCCTGAAAATTGTATTGTCAAGGAAAGTGCTGTTGAAGACCATATGCTTGTCTTTGAAGGACCAGCTCATGTTTTTGATTCTGAAGAAGAAGTCCTTGATGCTTTACTTGCGAAAAAAGTTAATCATGGGGAAGTTGTCGTTATTCGCTATGAAGGACCAAAAGGCGGTCCTGGTATGAAAGAAATGTTAAATCCAACCGCTATTATTACTGGGATGGGTCTGAAGGTCGCTCTTCTGACAGATGGACGTTTTAGCGGTGCCACTCGCGGTGCATGTATTGGTCATGTTTCTCCAGAGGCTATGGATGGGGGGCCAATTGCTTTCGTAGAAAATGGAGATATCATTAGTATTAACATTCCAGGTCGTACTTTAACCCTCCAAGTGAGTGATGAAGAATTAGCTAAACGTCGCGCTGCTTGGATTAAACCTGAGCCTAAAGTAAAAAAAGGTTATCTTGCTCGTTATGCAAAACTTGTCACCTCATCGAGCAAAGGGGCCGTTCTTAAATAAACCATCTATTGTAAAAAAGCACAACATGTCATTTTGATATGTTGTGCTTTTTTTGTGGAATCAGTAATATACCACGTATTAACTTTATTAAATATCTAAATTTTTAACATCATGGGCATTATCTTCAATAAATTTACGTCGTGGTTCTACTTTATCTCCCATAAGGACAGAGAACATCTCATCAGCAGCTAAGGCATCACCAAGTTCGACTTGAAGAATTGTACGCCCTTCAGGATTCATTGTAGTTTCCCACAACTGATCAGGATTCATTTCACCAAGACCTTTATAGCGCTGTACATTAATATTATCGCGGCCAATGCGGCTTAATAATTTAGTCATTTCATCGTCGCTATATAAATACCAACTCTCACGACCCTTTTTAACTAAATATAAAGGTGGTTGAGCAATATAAATACGCCCAGCTTCAATCAGAGGTTTCATATAACGATAGAAGAAAGTTAACAATAAAGTACGAATATGGGCACCATCAACGTCAGCATCTGTCATGATAATAATTTTTCCATAACGACTTTTTTCTAAATCAAAATCTTCAGCAATCCCATTACCAAAGGCTGTAATCATAACACGAATTTCTTCGTTATTTAAGATTTTATCAAGGCGAGCTTTTTCGACATTAAGAATCTTACCTCGAAGAGGTAAGATTGCCTGAAAACGACGATCTCTCCCTTGTTTTGCCGAACCGCCTGCTGAATCTCCCTCAACAAGATAAATCTCAGTCTGCATTGGATCTTTCATAGAACAATCTGCTAGTTTTCCTGGTAATGAACTTACCTCTAAAGCATTTTTTCTACGAGTAAGCTCTCGTGCCTTACGAGCTGCATCACGAGCTCGGGCAGACATAACAGACTTCTCAATAATTTTCCGAGTAACCGCTGGATTTTCTTCAAAAAACTCACTTAAACGGTCAGAAACAACGCTATCTACAATACCGCGGACTTCACTATTTCCTAATTTAGTTTTAGTTTGTCCCTCAAATTGTGGTTCTTCAATTTTTAAACTAATGACCGCAGTCAAACCTTCACGAACATCTTCACCACTTAGATTTTCATCATTATCTTTTAATATATTAAATTTACGGGCATAATCATTGACAGTCCGTGTCAGTGCAATTTTAAAACCACTTAAATGAGTACCACCTTCTTGGGTGTTAATATTATTAACGAAACTATAAATATTTTCTACATAACTTTCATTATATTGTAAAGCAATTTCTACAATACTCGTATCTTTTGAACCAAAGATAGAGATAGGCGCTACGTGTAATACAGTTTTATTTTTATTTAAATGCTCAACAAAAGAACAAATACCACCTTCATAAAAGAAGACTTTTTCTGTTGCTGTGCGTTCATCCGTTAACGTAATTGTAAGACCTTTGTTTAGAAATGCTAATTCTCTTAAACGTTGTTTTAACGTATCAAAACTATATACTGTCTCTTCAAATATTTCTCCATCTGGTTTAAAAGTTACTTTAGTGCCTGTTTCTTCAGTATCACCAACGATTTCTAAAGGTCTTGCAGTATAACCTTTTTCAAAACGAATACTATGAACTTTGCCACTTTGTTTTACTTCAACTTCTAAATAAGAACTGAGAGCATTCACGACAGATATACCTACACCATGAAGACCGCCTGATACTTTATAGCCACCGCCGCCAAATTTACCACCAGCATGTAGGATTGTCAGAACAACTTCTACAGCGGGTTTACCAGTTTCATGCATACCGACTGGGATACCACGCCCATTATCTGAAACAATAATACTATTGTCATGACAAATAGTAACATCAACTTTATTACAGTGACCAGCTAATGCTTCATCAATACTATTATCAACAACTTCATAAACTAAATGATGTAACCCTTTAGCAGAAGTACTACCAATATACATTCCTGGACGTTTACGTACAGCCTCTAAACCTTCTAATACTTGTATTTGTTCAGCACCATAATTACTATTTACTGTCATATCTTGTTCAATACTCATTGTTTACCTCCAACCTAAAATCAACTACAACTATGTATATTTATATACTTATTAAGGAATTGGACATTGAAAAACTATTAGCTCTCTTTTTTAATGTTAACGATGAAATGGCTGACAAATAAACTGTTTTATTCGTAATGATAAAACTTTTACAATTTTTTTCTGAGATATCAATCATTTTTTTTTCATCTTGCATCTTATTTAAAAATTCTTTATTAATACCGGATTTACCAGATTTAAAATCTGTAATCGCGATAACATCACGCAAAGGAACAACGATATCAGCGCCTAGATGTAAAAACATTACTTTTTCCTCCTGAATTTATCCAAAGTTTTGTTGATAACAGCTTCATTAATGGCTTCAATTTTAGCTCCAGTAGTTAACATAATAAAAATCATGATGTTAAATTTATCAGTGTCTCCATCTTGGATCGCCCTACCAATCGATGATACTAATGTATATTTTGCTTGATGAAATTCTTCATCTGTACAAGGTATATGTTCGTTGAGCTCATGATGGCGTATCCATGGAATTTGTTTTAAAGTACTTATAATTCGAGTGATGACTTCATGTTTTTTTGTCAATTTACATACACTACAGTAAGACTGATCTGGTGGACATAAAACAGTACAACTGGCACATTGGTGCCAGTTACTCTGTTTTTTTATTTTTTTCAGCAAAAAATCTCTACGCATAATACGTACTATTTTTTGCTTTAAATAGTTGTCATGGATAGGTTCGACTGTTTGGTGGATAAGTTTAAGATCAGATTCTTCTAATTTTATTTTATTAAATTTATGTTTATGTGAAGAGTGCATATCCGTATTAGTATCTTCTTCATTCTGTAACTTTTTTAAATATCCTGCTTGAAATCGAATATCTAAGATAAGTTTTTCACCAATAAAATCATTAATTTTTGAAATAATACTTTCTTTCATCATTGATAAATGGTGGGACCACACTGAATTATTCACACTAAGGACCACGATACCACTTTGTACGTTGGTGGGGTAAGCATGAGTAGCAATCTCATCACCAACAATTTTTTTCCAATGTACAATAATAGATTGGCTATTATATTTCTTTTGTAACCCCATATTTCGAATCGTAATTGGAACTATATCCACCATTCTCTGCATATTTATCACTCCACAATCGTACCGTTTATTACATGATGAAATTTTCCAAATTTCCGATCAGGGAAATATTTTTCTTCAGTTGCAGTAATAAATGTTTGTACACGATCTTGGATGAATGAGATTAAATGTTCTCGACGAGAAGCATCTAATTCACTCATGACATCATCAAGTAATAAAACTGGATACTCACCAGTTTCAGATTTAATAAATTCTAATTCTGCTAATTTTAAGGCCAGTACCCCTGTACGTTGCTGCCCTTGAGAACCAAAGGTTCGTAAATTAATTCCATTCACTGATAATATCAAATCATCACGATGGGGTCCTACACTTGTACTCCCTCGCCAAATATCATTTTGCCGTGAATGTATTAATTTATTTTTATACTCAGCAGCTAGATTTTTACTATCAATTTCATCAATACCGTGTTTTTGATAAACCACTGTCAGATTTTCTTTACTATTAGTAATTTTTCTGTGCATCAAATTTGCGAGCATAGCAAGTTTTTTAATTGCAGATTGCCTTTTAGTAACAATTTGAGTAGCTACAATTGCCAACTGCTCATCCCAAGCATCAAGCATATCAGGTGTTTCTTTATTCTCTCTAATTTTCTTAAGAAGTGTATTACGTTGAGATACAATGCGATTATATTTTAATAATTGTTGATAATATGATGGGTTAACTTGTGATATTTCCATATCTAAAAATCGTCGACGTAAGTTTGGCATACCTTTTATTAGCATTAGATCTTCAGGAGAAAATAATACAACATTCAATAATCCCATTAATTCTTTAGGCTTTATCGTATAATTGTTGGAAATAATTTCTTTTTTTTGTTGGGTATTAAATTTAAATAATAAACTATTTTCAATGGATAAGCGAGAAAAAAAAATACTAATACTAGCATTCTCTTCTTCCCAGCGAATTAATTCAGTATCTGTATTTGTACGGTGAGAGTGCCCCATTGCACCATAATAAATTGATTCTAATATATTTGTTTTACCTTGCGCATTTTCACCAATAAAAATATTAATACTGTGCGTAAAATCCAATGTGATGTTTACATAATTACGAAAATTTCGCAATATTATTTTAGTTACTTTCATTGCTACACCTTTTATTCAGCCATAACTTTCCATATTCCAATTTCTTGAATTTCAATGATATCACCAGGCTGAATTTTCTTACGGCGTTCATGGACTTTTACTCCATTTAATGAAATTAAGCCATCATCGATAAACAATCGAACTTGTCCACCTGATTCTGCAATACCAGCCCATTTCAATAGTTGATCGAGTTGTATTGTTGGTGTTGATATGTTTATTATTTCCATTTAATTAATCCTCACAGGCGTAATGATATAGTTATAGGTTTGATCATCTGTTGGTTTAATACTTGCTGGACTGAGTGGGGTATTCAGTGAAAAAATGAGTTGTTCACTCGTAATATTTTTCAGAATATCAGTGACATATTTAGCATTAAACGCAATTTCGATTTCATTCCCTTTCATGCTAATCGGTACTGTTTCAGATGCTTTTCCGATATCAGGATTGTTAGATGTAATAATAACACAATCATTTTTAAAAGCCAATTTAATAATATTATAATCTGTGTCACGAGCTAATAAAGAGACACGTTCAACAGCATCCATAAAATCATGAGTTTTAGTCGTGATAATAGTAGCAAAATTAGGAGGGATTACTTTATTGTAATCAGGAAAATTTCCTTCAATTAGGCGTGACAAAATATATACATTATCAAAAGCAAAGGATACTTGATTTTTTTGATAATAAATTGTTACATCCATAGGGACATCTGAGACCATCACTCGTGCTAATTCATTTAAGATTTTGGCAGGGATGATCATTTTAACCGTATTAGTATTATGACCAATATGGTCTTTTTTAATAGCGATCCGATGAGTATTTGTAGCAGCCATTGTGATATTATGCTGATCAACTTCTAATAATCCGCCAGTAAAGATTGGTTTAGACTCATCATTTGCGCAAGCAAACACCGTTTTTTTGATCAATTCACGTAGAATATTATCTTTTACTGTTAATACGGTATCACTTGTTGGTTTATTTAATACTGGAAATTCTTCAGCTGGTAAGCTTAATAAATTAAATTGTGCTTGATTTGAAGTGATTTTGATTGTTCGATCTTCTTGATTAGAAGAAATTTCAATGTTTTCACCTGGCAGCTTTCGTATTATTTCTTGAAAATAACGACCAGATAATACAATATCACCAGGTTCATCCACAATTGCATCAATGATACAACTGATACCAATCTCATAATTAGTAGCTTGAAGTTCTAGAGTTGCATCTTTAGCAGATAAATAAATACCTGTCAGAATAGGCATAGGTGTTTTAGTGGCAATTGCTTTTTGTACGGTTTGTATTGCGTGGTTTAACATATCTTTTGTGCAGGAAATTTTCATTTTGTGACCTCCAATCGGTATATTAGTACTAAAAGTACGTTTTTATAATAAAATAGTCGTAATAGTAGTAGGGGCTGTAGATATGTTGATAACTATCGACAGCCCCTTGTCGAATTAACAAGAAGACTGTTAATAAGCTGTCAGTAAACAATATAGGGGTTATCCACAAATCCACAGGATTTTCGTATAATTAAGTTGATAACAAATAGTCTACAGGGAAACATGTAGGTTATTAACAAGGTTATACACTATTTGTGTCGACGATAGTCCGCGATGTTAGTAAAATAGCGGATTTTAGGAGTTATGGGCTATAGAAATTCTAATTATTTTCAATTTTTTTGATTAATTCTTTGATGGTATTACTTAGTTTGACATCTTCGTTACGTTCACGGCTTATTTTTTCATAGGCATGAATGACCGTCGTATGATCACGTCCTCCGAACATTTCACCAAGACGGGGTAATGAAGTTTCTGTTAATTCTCGAGATAAATACATGGCGATTTGTCTTGGATAAGAGACGTTGCGTGTTCTTCGTTTCGCTAATAATTCATCAACTTTAAGTTTGAAGTAGGACGCAATAATTTCCTGTATTAATTCAACCGTGATTTGCTTTGGTTTACCTTGTGGAAAAATGTCCTTCAATGCTTCTGTTGCTAAATCAATATCGACAGTTTGATTTGTTAAAGAAGCATAAGCAATGACACGAATAAAGGCACCTTCTAACTCACGAATATTGTTGTCAATGCGGCTAGCAATATACACCATGACATCATTTGGGACATTTAAGTGTTCCATCATTGCTTTTTTTCGTAAAATTGCAATTCTTGTCTCCAAATCAGGAGGCTGAATATCAGTAATGAGTCCCCACTCAAAGCGTGAACGCAAGCGATCTTCCAATGTTTGAATTTCACGAGGCGGACGATCACTAGACATAATGATTTGTTTATTTGCTTCATGAAGCGTATTAAAAGTGTGGAAAAATTCTTCTTGAGTATGTTCTTTCTTTGATAAAAATTGAATATCATCAACTAATAAAACATCAATATTTCGATATTTTTGACGAAAACTTTCAGGATTACCATCACGAATCGAATTAATTAGCTCATTCGTAAACTTTTCACTAGAAATATATAATAGCTTAAGTTTGGGATGATTTTGTAAAATTCGATGACCGATTGCATGCATAAGGTGAGTCTTACCGAGACCAACACCTCCATAAATAAAGAAGGGATTATAGGCATTTGCTGGTGCTTCGGCGACGGCTAAAGATGCAGCATGAGCTAATCGATTTGAATTACCAATAACGAATGTTTCAAAAATATATTTAGGATTGAGTATTGCCATTGATTCTTCTGCGACATTGTCTTGTAGAGATAGTTTTTGTTCCGCATCAGGAGATGGCTTATATACTTGAGGTTGCGCTACATTTCGCATGAGGGTTTTGGGAGGAGGTGTTACTTTAGGTTTTTCTGGTTGTAGAAATTGTTCAGGAATCTCTTCAATTTCAATTGTGTCAGTTTTGAGTTCTTCATTAAGATCATTTTTATTAATTTGATCCTCTACATCTAAATTAATAAAAATGACATCTAAAGGTTTATTGGTAATGTAATGGACGGTCGATAGAATAATTGGTAGGTATCTAGATTCTAACCATTCTTTGATAATTTGTTTAGGAGTTCCTATTTCAAGGGTGGTTTCAGTTAAATTCAAGGGAACCGTTGGTCTGAGCCAGGTATCAATCATGAGCTTGGACAATTCTTGTTCTAATTTTTTTAATACCTGTTCCCACACTATTGTTGCTTGTAGGGTGTCCATACATTCAATCCTTTCTGTTTATACAAATAATAACTAATGCTATCCGACTCATAACTAGATTGGTGAAGAAAAGGTTAGAGTATAGAGCTAGTAGGTTTAGCGTTAATACTGTTTTTATACCTTATAATATAACATATCAACAAAATTTATTAACATCTAGATAAGTTATCCACATAGTTATCAACAAATGTGAATAACTATATTCAAAAAGATACTTTTTAGCGAAAAAAAAATACAATAGCGAAGGCAAAAATAAATTCGCAGCCTTGTATTTATTAGAGTAATTAGCGTTAATTTTCTTTGTGGATAAGGTTGTTAATAAATAGGTCGAAATGTGAATAACTTTAAATATATGTAGATAACTAACATATAAAAAAGGCCTGTTGATAACTTATATATGTTATATTAACAAAAAGAATATAAGTTATCAACAGGTTTTTACAAATTAGAACATTATGATATAAAAATTATCAACAGCTTAGAGAAAGCTTAGATAAAAGTTAAAGTGCAATTTTCTTGACACTTCAGGCGTATTTAGTCTATAATGTTTAGTAGTTAAAAATAGGTATTTTAACTTGAAAGCTTTTGTATTTTAGCAAGGAGGTGTAAATAAATGAAACGTACTTATCAACCAAACACATTATGGAGAAAAAGAACACACGGCTTCCGTGAACGTATGAAAACTAGAGGTGGCCAATTGGTTCTCAAGAAAAGACGTGCTAGAGGCAGAAAAACTTTATCTGCATAGTAGGTCCCTTAAAAGTGGCTTATTTTGTCCATATGGCGGGATGATGAATTGTGATATATAAGTTATCTAAGCAAGGGATGTTACACAAAAATAAAAATTTTCAAACGGTATATAAATCAGGTAAATCATATGCCAATCGAATGGTTGTATTGTATGTATTGCCCAATTGCGACAATGTGCGCCGAGTCGGATTTGCGGCAGGAAAAAAATTGGGTGGGGCGGTAGTACGCAATCGTGTAAAACGTTTGTTGCGTGAATCCTATCGTTTAAATCAATTTCAACTGATTGATGGTGTTGATTTAATATTGGTAGGTAGACAAGCTGCCATCAAAGCTGATCGTATGGCTGTTACGAAGTCTTTTATCCATTTGTGTAATAAGGCAAAAATTTTGGCTAAGTAGGTAGTGAGTAATGAAAAAAATAGCAATAATAATGATCAAATTTTATCGTTTATTTATTTCACCGCTTAAACCACCTACTTGCCGTTTTGTGCCGACTTGTTCAGAGTATGCATTACAAGCAATTGAAAAATACGGGATAGTACGAGGAGGACGAAAAGCTGTGGGACGAATTTTACGTTGCCACCCATTTCATCCTGGTGGTTATGATCCTGTTTAATATATATTGAATAAAAGATTATTTTAAATTGGTTTATGCCAAATTAATATTGAGGACGTGAGATTTTGGTTTTGTTTGACTCGGCCATTGGTCTTTTGCAGGATTTATTGACCTTTTTTTATGGTGTAACGGTTTCTCTCGGCATGGCCAATTATGGTATAGCGATTATTTTGGTTACTTTGGTTATCAAATTAGCATTGTATCCATTGACCGTTAAACAGGTTAAGGGTATGAAGGCAATGCAAGATTTGCAGCCTAAAATGAAAGAATTGCAAGAAAAATACAAAGGTAATGCAGAAAAATTAAATAAGGAAATGGCCATTTTATATAAAGAATCTGGAGTCAATCCTTTGGCAGGGTGCTTACCTCTGCTTGTGCAAATGCCTATCCTTATGGGGATTTTTTATGCCATACGGGATTATCAATATGCCCATTTGCCGAGTTTTTTATGGATTGCTGATTTATCTGGGCCAGATCATTTATATGTGTTACCGATATTATCTGCAGCCACTACTTATATTCAACAAAAGCAGACAACTACTGATACTAACCAACAAACTAAAATGATGATGAATTTTATGCCGCTATTTATTGGCTACATCAGCATTACGTTTCCTGCTGGTTTAGTATTATATTGGGTAGTGAGTAATACTTTCCAAATAGCCCAACAGTGGTGGATGTACCGTGGTACACCTCAAAAATAAGGGAGGCTAATTAACACGATGACTTCTGTGGAAAAAACTGGTAAAACCATTGAAGATGCGATAGCTTCAGCTTTGAGTGAACTCGAAGTAAGTATAGATCGCATTGATTATGAAGTGTTAGAAGCACCAAGTCGGGGTTTTCTTGGCTTTATTGGTACCAAATTAGCAAAAGTACGAGTGATAGTTAAGCCGATTGATCCAATGACGGTTGCTCAGGATTTTTTGGAAAAAATTTTTAGTTTAATGAATTTAGAAATAAAGATCGAGAAGATAACCAAGCAAGATATTACTACATTCAATATTCGCGGTAATGATTTAGGAATTTTGATTGGTAAACATGGTCAGACTTTAGATGCATTACAATATCTAACTAATTTAGCGGCAAACCGTGATGCTGAAGGTAAAGTACGCATTGTGCTTGATGTAGAAGATTATCGTCAACGTCGTACTGATACCTTGATTCGTTTGGCTAGTCGTTTGGGCGATAATGTTAAGCGACGTGGAGAAAAAGTAGTATTAGAACCGATGAGTTCAAATGAACGTAAAATTATTCATATGGCTTTACAAAACGATCAACGCATTGTTACGTATAGTGAAGGGGAAGAACCTTATCGTAAAGTTGTGATTGCCTTAAAAAGATAAAAATGTTCATAATATAAAACCCAGTAATAATTATTTATTGCTGGGTTTTACTAGCGGAATCTGAAAATATAACACTTTTCTGATTCTAAGTAAGAAAGACTAAGGCTCGTGCCTTAAGTCTGAGGACTTGGCACAAGCCAAGTCTTTTCTTATAAGATCAGAAATCTTGTTTTGAGTATTATAAATAAATCAAGTTTATGTGTGATAAAATAGTTAAAAAGATGGATAAGTCAGGAGTGTGTGAAGTGTTTGAAGAGGAAACAATTAGTGCAGTCGCTACAGCAGTAGGTGAAGGTGCTATCGGCATAATTCGTATGAGTGGTAATAAAGCGATTTCGATTTTAAATGAAATTTTTCAAGGACTTAAGCTTAAACAAACAATGGAGATTGAATCGCAGAAAATGACATATGGTCATATTGTAGATCCAGAAAATCAAAAAATAATTGATGAAGTATTAGTAGTGGTGATGAGAGCACCGCGGTCATATACGAGAGAAGATGTTGTGGAAATTCATTGTCACGGAGGGAGTATACCACTTAAAAAAATCTTAGAACTAACTTTGCGGTATGGGGCGAAATTGGCGGAGCCAGGTGAATTTACTAAAAGAGCTTTTCTGAATGGACGGCTGGATTTGGCACAAGCAGAAGCTGTCATTGATATTATCAGGGCTAAAACAGATGCTTCACTACGTATGGCATTAGGACAGCTAGCCGGGGCATTATCAGAAAAAATTCGTACTATGCGACATGAGATTTTAGGAATGATCGCCAATCTTGAAGCAACAATTGATTTTCCAGAAGAAGATATTGAAGAATTAGCAGCTCATGATGTACAAAAGGCTGTTATCGCATTGGTGGAAGAAATCGATTATTTGTTAGCAACGAAAGAAACTGGTAGGATATTAAGAGAAGGGCTTGAAACTGTGATTATTGGTAAGCCCAATGTTGGAAAATCTAGTTTGTTGAATGCTCTGCTTAAAGAAAAAAGAGCGATTGTCACAGATGTACCAGGTACAACGAGAGATAGTATTGAAGAGTTTGTCAATATTCGAGGTATACCGTTAAAAATTGTAGATACTGCTGGTATACGAGAAACGACAGATATTGTTGAAAAATTAGGAGTGGAAAAATCACGAGAATTTATTACTACAGCGGATTTAATTCTTGTATTACTTGATGCATCCATACCGCTATCGGAGGAAGATCGAGAAGTATTGCAGCTGCTTTCTCAGCGGGAAGCCATTGTATTAGTCAATAAGAGTGATTTGCCGACTCTTTTAGATATGGATGAAGTCCATCGTTATGTATCAGATCAACAAATTATTAAAATATCAGTCGTTGAAAATATCGGCTTAGCTGAACTTGAGCAAGGAATTTTTGATCTAGTGTATAGTGGACAAGTTCAGCAAAAAGAAGGTGCATTTGTGAATAATTTGCGCCAGGCGAGTTTGCTAGAAGTTGCTAAAAAGCATTTCGTCGCAGTGCTTGAAACCATTGATAATGATATGCCACCAGATTGTATTGTTGTTGACTTGCGGGATGCTTGGGATACCCTTGGTGAAATTACTGGTGATACTGTTGGTGAGGATATTATTGAGCAGATATTCACGAATTTTTGTATTGGTAAATAAGGGAGTGACAAATTTTGTTTATTGCAGGAAGTTATGATGTCATTGTTATTGGATCAGGGCATGCCGGATGCGAGGCTGCATTAGCAGCTGCTCGTATTGGTTGTAATACATTACTTGCGACTTTAAATCTTGATAATATAGCATTAATGCCTTGTAACCCGTCAGTTGGCGGACCAGCGAAGGGACATTTGGTTAGAGAGCTAGACGCACTAGGCGGAGAAATGGGAATCAATAGTGATAAAACTAGTTTACAGATGCGTATGCTCAATGTCAGTAAAGGGCCTGCAGTACATGCACTTCGGGCACAAGCTGATCGAAAATTGTACCAGGCAGTCATGAAAGAGACTATTGAAAACCAACCTAATTTGGAAGCCAAGCAGTTAATGGTTGATAAACTTTTAGTTAAAGATCAAGCTGTATATGGTATACAAGTAGAAACCGGTGAAATTTATTATGGTAAAAGTGTTATTTTGGCTACAGGTACTTATTTAGGTGGAAAAATTATTATTGGCGAACTTGCTTATAGCGGTGGTCCGAGCGGGCAACGGGCATCAGAGAAGTTGACAGATTCTCTTAAGGAATTTGGTATTCGTATTATGAGGTTCAAAACCGGGACACCGGCACGTGTAGATAGACGGTCCTTAGATTTTTCAAAAATGCATATTCAACCTGGAGATGAAGAGGTTCATAATTTTTCTTTTATGAGTGATATTGAAACACGTGAACAATTACCCTGCTGGCTTACATACACAAATGAAGAAACTCATGAGATTATACGTAACAATCTACATAGAGCACCCATGTATACAGGTATCGTTGAGGGCGTTGGTCCACGATATTGTCCATCAATTGAATCTAAAATTGTACGGTTTACAGATAAACAAGCCCATCAACTCTTTATTGAGCCTGAAGGATATAATACTCATGAAATGTATGTTCAGGGAATGTCGACAAGTTTACCAATTGATGTTCAGTATGAATTTTTAAAAACGATCCCTGGGATGGAAAATGTTAAAATTATGCGCCCGGGTTATGCGATTGATTATGATTGTATTGATTCGACTCAATTGAAACCATCCTTAGAATTTAAAAAACTTACAGGATTGTTTTCAGCAGGACAAATTAATGGAACATCAGGTTATGAAGAAGCTGCGGCGCAAGGGCTGATTGCGGGAATTAATGCGGCTCGTTTAGTAAAAGGTGAAGAGGCGCTTATTTTATCAAGGGCTGATGGCTATATTGGCGTATTGATTGATGATTTAGTGACAAAGGGGACGAATGAGCCCTATCGTATTATGACATCAAGAGCTGAATATCGGCTTATTTTAAGACAAGATAACGCGGATTTACGCCTAACGGAAAAAGGAAGACAAATTGGCTTAGTGATGGATGAGCGATATGAAAGATTTATCACTAAACGTGATGCGATTAGTGCTGCTCTTTTGACCTTACGTAGTATGGTCATTACACCGACTCCTGAAACACAGGAAAAAATGAAAGAAATGGGTACAGCAGAACTTAGAACAGGTATCACACTCTATGATTTATTGCGTCGCACGGAGATTAGTTATAAAATGTTACAGCAACATTTTGAAATTCCTGATCTCAGCCCTGGAGTACGGCAACAAGTTGAGATCTCTGCTAAATACGATGGATATATTAGCAAACAACTTGAACAAGTGCAGCGAGCTTCCAAATTAGAAGAAAAATTACTACCTTCAACGATTGATTATACTCAGTTGAGCGGTTTGGCAGTAGAAGCGCAAGAAAAATTAAATGAGATTCGTCCATTATCAATTGGGCAGGCATCACGAATTTCTGGAGTATCACCTGCTGATATTGGAATGTTAATGGTCTATTTAGAACAATGGCGTAGGAAGGGGGAAGGTGAGAAGTGATATTTAAAGATATAATAAGAAGAGTTGCTTGTGAGTATGGATTGACATTGACCGACGGACAAGTTGAAGATTTTAATACTTATTTTGAATTGCTTGTCGAATGGAATGAAAAAGTTAATTTAACAGCAATTACCGCTCCTCAAGACGTAGCTGTTAAGCATATGATCGACTCCCTATCTTGTTATGAACCGTCAATTTTCAAAAAGGGTGCAAGGATTATTGATGTGGGGACTGGTGCTGGTTTTCCAGGATTGCCTCTCAAGATTTTCAGGCCAGATCTTAAATTAACATTATTTGATTCTTTAAATAAAAGAATCTTGTTTTTACAAGCTGTTGCAAATGCGTTAGGAATTATGGATATTAATTTTGTACATAGTCGCGCTGAAGATGGTGGAAAAAATAAACAACTGCGAGAACAGTATGATATAGCAGTATCAAGAGCAGTCGCTAGATTAAATGTTTTATGTGAGTGGTGTCTGCCCTTCGTAGCCGTAGGTGGTTTTTTTATTGCACTTAAGGGGTCACAGTATAGCCTAGAGGTTGATGAGGCCAGAGGGGCCTTAGAGCTCTTAGGAGGAGAAATCGTCAAAGTAGAGAATGTAAAGCTACCGGGACTTGATGACGTGCGGGCAGTTATCTATATAAAAAAAGTAAGAAAAACCCCACTATCTTATCCCCGCCGTCCTGGTATGGCAGAAAAAAATCCATTATAGTAAATGCATTTCAAGAGGAATTATTTCAATAATGGCGAATATTACCATATTAGTGAGGCTATTATAGATAAGGTGGTGTATAAATGAAAAATTTGGCCAGATTATTGGGGTTGAGCTCAGCACCCTCTAAAATAGTCGCGCAGACTAAAGACGAAAAACCTATTGAAACAGATCTAGACTGTATACAAAGCATTACAACTGCTGGTCACGGTGATGAGGCAGATAATGTACACCAAATCAATAGTGCTGATATTATGCCAAATCCTTTTCAACCTCGTAAGATATTTAACAATGATTCATTGCAAGAATTGGCTGCTTCCATTCAAGAATATGGTGTAATTCAGCCCTTAATTGTACGTAATGTCTTAAATGGTTTTGAATTGGTGGCCGGCGAACGCCGACTGCGAGCCTCAAAATTAGCAGGATTAGAGCAAGTACCTGTCATTGTAAAAGACTTTACGGATAAAGAAGTGGCAGAACTTGCCATGATTGAAAATCTACAACGTGAAGATCTACATTTTTTGGAAGAAGCGGAAGGTTTTCAACAACTCATTACTAGCTTTTCTTTTACTCAAGAAGAATTGGCTAAGCGGATGGGGAAAAAACAGTCAACCATTGCTAATAAACTGCGGTTGTTAAAATTGGCACCAGAGGTTAGAGCTGTAGTGGCAGCAGAAAAATTGACAGAACGTCATGCTCGTTCTCTACTTAAAATAGATGATTCTCGATTACAAATGGAAGTATTGGAATTAATTCGCGAGAAAGGTTTAAACGTCCGAGAGACAGAAGAACTAATTGAAGAATTTTTAGAAGATATTGCCAAACAAATTGAGGAAAAAAATAGACCAAAGCGTAGTGTGGTAAAAGTAATTAGAGATGTGAGGATTTTTATCAACACCATTAATAGTGTAGTTGGTGAAATGAAAAAAACAGGACTTAAAATCAAGGTAAAGCAAGAACAAGATGAAGAATATATTCATATTAATTTGCGTATTCCAAAACAAAGATAACGATATAAAAAATTGACAAAAACACTTGATTATATCAGGTGTTTTTGTCAATAAATGATGATACGTTTAATTTTTGTATCAGGAGGTATGGAGTTAGGATTCCCGGTATTTAGCCATTCAGTAGGGATTGACCCTTTATTTAAGTCAAGTTCGAAGAGCATTTTAATGCTTTTCACGACAAGAAATAAAGAACTATTAATTACTTTAATATCATTGATTGTATATTGATTGCGAATATCACCCACTGTGGAGTGAATTGTAATTTGCTTATCTGTTGAAAATTGCTCATCATAGACACTAATCGTAGAAATAAGTTTTAGCTTACCGCTAGATAGTTCTAACTGTAATGAAGGAGTACTGGGATCTTTTAAATAAATAGTAGCAATTGTTTTTTTCAGCCCATCAATATATTTTCCAGTGATCGTGAGATTTGGATATTTTTTTTGTATATCCTCTAGTGGCATACCAATTTGTATAGAACCAGCTTTATTCATACTCAGGCGAGTTTCATCAGACGTTGCTGATGATAATGGAGAAGGAGGTAACTCTTCCTTTGGTAAGGAGTGAGGTGCAGGAGGAGCTTTTGCGATGTCATTCGCTTGAATCGTTGGAAGTGCTCCAAGACTTTTGAGTGTTTCAGCAATTTTGGCATGTTTTTTAAAATAGGCTTCCATAAGGGCAGTACGTCCATTATTGTCCTGCACGTTAGGATTGGCTCCATACTCAATCAACATAAGTACAATATCTTCAGCACCCATTGCCGACGCCTCCATGAGAGCTGTTTTACCATACTTATCTTGTAGATTAACAGTGGCTTGTCTTTCAAGTAGAAGTTTTACTATTTCTGTCTTTTTGTAAAAGCTAGCAGCGATTAAGGGACTCCATCCATCAGTATCACGAACTACATTTACCGGCATACCTGCCTCTAAGAAGGCAGTGACAATATCTTTGTCACCACGTCCTGCGTACGCAACAAAATTTTTTTCCTCGAAAGTGATGCCTTGTTGGATGAGTTTTTCGAGAGGAGATCTTGATGCAATGGCATGATCAGCCATTTTGTAACCTAGGATTCCACCAATTGTACTCACGGATGTAAATAAGATAATAATAACTGAAACGACCTTTTTCGTAAAAATTTTTTTTCTTGGTTGTATAACGTTCTCAGTGCTTTCCGACGTAGTCGATGTTTCTGTAATTGATGGTTGTTGATCTTCAGTTATTTCTGATGTGGGAGGGATATCGGATTCTGATAATTCTTTATTAGCAGCAGCTAGCAACTCATCAATCGATTTTTGGTCCAGTTCCTGTTCATTATTCATATGCTACCCTGCCTATTCGTTAGCTAAATTATTAGTATTTACATGTATACATGTATAATGAAAATTCTTGCTATGTTATGAAAAATCCTGCAATTTTTGTAAGTATTTTTCATAAAAAGTAGATTTTATAAAAATAAAGACATCGTGCTCGATAAGCACGATGTCTCTATTTTTATAAATTAAGAATATATGTTATTTTGTTTCCAAATAAAAATGCTTACTAAGGTTTTTATTTAAGAAGAAGTTTTTTAGCTATAGTTACCGCTTCTACGCCATTTTCGGCATAGGCATCGGCTCCAGCTTGTGTAGCGTACTCTTGGGTAACCACCGCTCCGCCTACGAGAGTCTTGGTTGTACTACCTGCAGCTTTAAGTGCTGCAATCGTTTGATCAATTTGTGTTATTGTTGTTGTCATAAGGGCACATAGACCTACAATATCTGCATTGTGGGTTAAAGCTGCTTGAACAATCTCTTCAGTGGAAACATCTTTACCTAAGTCGATAATATGAAAACCACTATTTTCTAACAAGGCAGAGACAATATTTTTGCCTAGATCATGGATATCACCTTTAACGGTTGCCAAAATAACTGTACCAAGGCTAGTAATAGTATGAGCAGGTAAAACTTGTTTGATAGTAGCAAAGGCAGCACTCATAGTTTCAGCAGATAAGAGTACTTGGGGGAGAAAACAGCGACCGCTACCAAAAGCGATACCGACTTCATTCATAGCGGCAGTTAAGCCTTCTTCGGTAATTGAATTTGAGTTGATGCCTTCAGAGAGGGCCTGCTTAACTAAAGGAATTACTGCTTCTTTTTCTCCTGAAATCACAGCATGACGAATTTGTTCTACAAGTCCTTTAGGTACTGAGGGAGTGACTTCTTGTTGTTCCTGTCTATTTGGTGCATAATGCATGCTGTACCCTCGACCGTTAGCATCATGACCAAGGAGTGCAGCTGAAGCAGCTAAGGTATCCTGCATAAGTGAATCATAAGGATTTAAAATAGGTGCGTCAAGACCGGAGGCTAGAGCCATTGCACAGAAGGTGGAGTTAATAATATCGCGACGTGGTAGTCCAAAGGAGATATTGCTCAGTCCCATGGTAGTGGGGTAACCTAATTGTTCTCTATATAGTTTTAGTGCAGAAAGTACTTCAGAACCAGCTTTTGAATCAGCCGCAGCTGTGAGAACTAAAGCGTCAAGTACAAAATCTTGGGGGCGAAGGCCAACTGCGAAAGCAGCTTGAGTAATTTGTCTAATAATATGCAATCGTTCCATGGCAGTAGTGGGGACACCACCTGGTGCAATGGGTAAACATAATATAGCAGCTCCATATTTTTTCGCTAAAGGTAAGAAGGTTTCCAATCGTTCAGGTTCTGCGCTGACTGAATTAATAAGCGCCCGGCCAGGGTATGCCTTGAGGCCAGCTTCTAATGCAACTGGGTCTGTTGTATCGATGACGAGGGGGGCATCGACAAGCATTGATAATTCTTCTATGACGTGTTGCATAGCGTATGCTTGGTCAATTCCTGGTACTCCCATATTCACATCTAGAATATGAGCTCCAGCCCGAAGCTGCTCTAACGCTTCTTTTTTCACTGACATGAACTGTCCTTCTCGAATATCGGCAGCTAATTGCTTACGACCAGTAGGATTAATACGTTCCCCTATGATAGCCGTAGGTTGACCAGCGCCAATATAGATGGTTTTACTGCGGCTTGTTAAGGCTGTATTTTTATTCAAACATTTTGGAATAGGAAGAATAGGGATAGAAATATTTTTTAATGCTTCTTTCATAGCTTTGATGTGCATAGGGGTAGTACCGCAGCAGCCACCAATATAGCTGGCGCCAGCCTTAGCCAATCGTTTAGCCCATGTGCCCATTTCTTCAGGAGTCATTGGAAAGACTGTCTGTTTATTTACCAGTTTTGGCATTCCTGCATTTGGTTGAATACTAATGGGACAAGTAATAATTTTGGATAATTTTTCAACAATAGTCAATAATTGAGATGGGCCTAAAGAGCAATTTGCACCAATAATATCAGCACCCATTGCTTCGAGTATAATTGCTGCAGTAACAGGATCAGTACCCGTAACTGTGCGTCCATCTTCTTCAAAAGACATTTGACAAATAATGGGTTTCTTCGTTGCTGCTTTAGCCGCAAGGAGGGCAGCACGCATTTCTTGAATATCAATAATTGTCTCAATAATAATCATATCAACATTAGCTTGATCGAGGGCATTAATTTGTTCGAAAAAGACTTCATAAGCATAGTCGAAAGTTAAATCCCCTAACGGCGCAATTAATTTACCAGTAGGACCTACGGACCCTGCGATTTTGGTGTGGGGGCCGCATGCCGCTCGAGCAGCATGAACAGCAGCCACATTGATTGCAGCGACCTTATCTTGTAGGCCATAATGTGTTAATTTGATACGATTGGCACCAAAGGTATTGGTTTCGATAATATCAGCACCACTATCAACATAACTTTTATGTATTGCTGTTATGGCTGCTGGTTGCTCAATATTCCACAATTCAGGGCAGGCACCTGTTGGCAAACCGGCATCATGTAGCATAGTTCCCATAGCACCATCAAAAATATAAATCATAGTTATTTCAATCCTTTCTAGCCAGACAATTTATTTGTGTACATTGAGGGCAAGTTGTATCTTGATACATGTAGCCAACGTTTGTATCATGCTGATGAGCAGTAATTCCAATGACTGCAGTAATTGATTTACGTGGTAATAACATACACGATTCTGTAACTTTTAAGTTAATAGCATCTCCATTGGCTAAATCTAAAATAAGAGGTTGTACAGTAATATCCCATCCTCCATATCCAGGGCTAAAACGGGGGAGGGTTAGATAGCCTTGGCGCATAGCTTGATTTTTTATAAAATCACATACTTGATCGGCTGCTACTTCGACGGCTGTTGTACCTGCGGCGTCTAGTAACAAGCCTGATGTATATTCACCATTGGAAAAATAGTTACTGACTTTCTGTTCAAGCTTTGGACCGATCGTTAAACCTATTACTGCAATCTGTATAGCTTGAGACAAATAATTAATAATTTTAGGTGCGTGTAATGTAAGGGGAGGAGATCCCATAATTGTAGCGGTATTCGCATCATAATCATATATTTGCCATGTGGCCTGAGGCTGAACTAGAAGATATGATTCTGTACAAGCTTGGTCAATTAATTCAGAAGGAAATTCCGCATATTGATCTAAACCGGAATAACGTTTTATCTCACTAAGATTGAGAGGTTTTAAAGCTGGGTTATAGACTGGCATTGTATTCCTCCTCGTATTATTTTTTATAGCTATTTTAGTCAGTTTATCAAAAAAATTTCTTAAATAATGATTAGATTTTCACTTCATATTATAAGTACATTTTATCAGTTTACTCTATTCTTGAAAACAATAACCAGCAGTTTCAAAAGAGATATTTTTTGCGTAATCAGAAAGTATAGCACTTTCTTGATTACAAGTAAGAGCAACTAAGACTTTGGTCTGCGCTAAGGCTTGACCAAAGTCAAGTTTTCTTTATACAAAAAATAAGCCCTATTCCTTGAGGAAAGAGGCTTATTTTATATAAACTATTCTTTCCTCTTATCTTTCAGAATGATGAGACTCTGCTGGACTTAGCACCATTTGCATTATGCTGGTTGCTGGGTGTCATAGGGCCAGTCCCTCGACCACTCTCGATAAGAGAACAAATGATAAAATTTTAACTTATAATAAAGCAGAATGTCATAAATGTCAATGTTTTTATAAATAAAAAATAGATGATCTTCTTGATGTTAAGTAGAAAGGATTTAGTTTATATTGGCAGTTGAAAGTGAGGTAAATAGAGGTTTTTCTTTATACTAAGGCTTGAGATTAGAAAAGTTTACTTCAAAAGAAGGGTTTTTACTAGGACTTCTATTTATCCATGCTATTTTCGGCAGGAAATGTTATTGAGAGTGTGGAATGACTAAAAATATCAAATATTTCGTGGCTGGTGGCTATTAAGATAATAAGGGCTAGATTTGAAATATAAATAAGAAGATGAGGTGAATTGATTGTTAAAGGTTATTGCAATTGCCAATCAAAAAGGTGGCGTAGGTAAAACAACGACTTCTGTTAATTTGAGTGCCTGTTTAGCTGAGTTAGGCAAAAAAGTATTACTAGTTGATCTTGATCCCCAAGGTAATTCTACGAGTGGTTTTGGTTTCGATAAAACCAAAATTAAACAATCTATTTATGATATTTTAGTTAATGACATACCAGCAGAAAATGTTATTTTAAAAACCCAGATTGAAAATTTGATGCTTTTACCAGCGACAATTCAATTAGCAGGTGCCGAAATAGAATTGGTGTCAATTATGTCAAGAGAAACTAAACTTAAACGGGTGTTGGATAATGTCAAATATAACTATGAGTATGTGATTATTGATTGCCCTCCATCTTTAGGATTATTGACAATTAACGCCTTAACGGCAGCTAATTCTGTATTGGTGCCTATCCAATGTGAATTTTATGCATTAGAAGGTCTCTCTCAATTAATGAATACTGTAACACTTGTGCAGAAAAATTTAAACCCAGCATTGTCTTTAGAAGGAGTCGTGTTAACCATGTTTGATGCACGAACAAATTTATCAATTCAAGTTGTTGATGAAGTTAAGAATCACTTTCGTCATAAAGTATATCAAACAATTATTCCTCGTAATGTCCGTCTTAGCGAAGCGCCGAGTCATGGTCAACCCGTAATCAAATATGATCCTAAATCTAAAGGAGCACAGGTATATTTTGATTTGGCAAGAGAGGTGATCGATCATGAATAAAACTCAGCGAGGTCTCGGGCGGGGGCTTGATGCATTATTTTCAGGTGGTAGTAATGGTGAAGAACAACCCATTATAAATAATATTCCCATCGAAAAAATAAGTCCTAACAAATTTCAACCACGGCGTGTGTTTGATCCAGAGGCACTCACTGAACTAGCAGATTCCATCGCGCAATATGGCATATTGCAACCAATTGTTCTTAGAAAAGTATTAAATGGTTATGAAATTGTTGCTGGCGAACGTCGTTGGCGAGCTTCTAAGCAAGCTGGTATGAATGAGATCCCAGCAATCGTTAAAGAATATACTGATGGGGAAATGACTGAAATCGCACTCATTGAAAATATACAACGAGAAGATTTAAATGCAATTGAAGAAGCGTTAGCTTATCGTCGGCTAATGGATGAACTTTCATTAACACAGGAAGAAGTTGGTCGTAAAGTCGGACGAAGTCGCTCTCTGATCGCCAATATGGTACGGTTGTTAAATTTGCATCCAACAGTTCAAGAATATGTTTCACGTGGAACATTATCAATGGGACAAGCTCGCCCCTTATTGGCATTAGAGACCAGTGAATTACAACTAGAAGCAGCAGAGATCATTATTGAAGATGATTTGTCAGCGCGTGGTGCAGAGGAATTGGTTAAACGATTATGTGAAATTCCTAAACCAGCTAAACAAACGATGAAATCATCAGATGAAAAAGGAATTTTTGTAGTTGAAGCTGAAGATCGATTAAAATTAATTTTGGGGACACAGGTGAAAATAAAACCTGGTAAACTAAAAAGCAAAATAGAAATTGAATTTTATTCCCCTGAAGATTTTGAGCGTATTCTTGACATTCTAAGTGGAGAATCGACAGCAATATCAAATAAACCGAAGGGGATATTTGTTGTATAGAAATGAAAAGGGTCATATAATGTTTCACGTGAAACATTATATGAAATTTTCATGAGATATAGTAATTTTGATGGTCTTAAGAACTTTTAAATTTAATAAATAGGTCTTGGCGATTACGTTTTGTGAATGTATAGTTGCACTAAGGCTCTTGAAACTGTAAAATAGATTGTTCAAGGAGTTGGGGGCTGAATTGAAAGGGACATTAGTAAATTTCGTTGGGATCGTTTGTGGATCATTAATTGGGCTTTTATTAAAAAAGAATGTCCCAGTAAAATATCAGCAAACCGTGATGCAAGGTTTATCATTATCAATAGGGTTGATTGGGTTACAGATGGCTTTAAAGACACAAAATATACTGATTATCATCATTAGTATCGTCATTGGTGGTCTGATTGGCGAATTTATGGACATCGATCGGTGTTTAAATCGGGTTGGACAATGGTTGACAATGAAAATGGGAAACAAGTATGGTAGTGTCGGAGAAGGCTTCATTACTGGTAGTTTAGTGTTTTGTGTAGGTGCAATGGCAATTGTGGGTTCTATACAAGATGGCTTAACAGGTGATGCGAGCACTTTATATGCAAAATCCATGCTTGATGCTGTTGCATCAGTTGTATTTGCTTCTGGTATGGGAATTGGTGTAGCTTTATCAAGTATTTCCGTATTACTATACCAAGGGACACTGACGTTATTAGCAAGTAGTTTGAGCGGTTTTATTTCTGAAGCAATGATTCGAGAAATGACAGCCGTAGGTGGTTTGTTAATTATTGGGATAAGTTTACTTGTATTGGAAATTAAGACAATAAAAGTAGCTAACTTACTTCCTGCAGTACCTGTTGCGGCAGTGATTGTTTTATTATGGTCTTAGAAAATATTAAATCAGTTAAATCAAATTCGAGTGTAAAGAGAAAGGTATGATATGATGGATCAGTTGGCAGAGTTATCTAATTTAATTATGAGTAATGTACAATATGTACTTTTGGGAATGACAGTAATGATTTTATTAGCATTGGTTATATTTATTAGCATTAATATAAAACTTGCTAAGATGAATAAACGATACCGCACAATGATGAAGGGAATGGAAGGGGTAAATGTTGAACAAATGTTGCTTGCCCATATTGATGAAGTAAAGCAAGTGGTACACAAAGTAGACAATTTATCAATTGAATGCCAAAAGTTAGATATCTCTTCGCGAAAGGCCATCCAAAAATTTGGTGTAATTCGATTTAATGCTTTTGAAGATATGGGGAGTGACTTGAGCTTCGCGATTGCTTTATTGGATTATCAGAATAATGGTGTTATTATTTCTAGCATTTATAGTCGTAGTGAATCTCATACATATGCAAAACCAATTATTTCGGGTAGTTCATCTTATTTTTTGACTGAGGAAGAAAAGCAAGCATTAACACAGGCAATAGAAAAAAAATAAAATGGCAGGAATTATCCAATTTAGGGCGAAGGTAAAAATAGTCTCGTTATAATGAATGATAAAAGGAGGAAAAAGTTTGACAAAAAAAAATAAAAATGTGAGTGATTCTAAGAAAAAAATAATCAATAGTACAAATCCTAGACAGCAGTTAGAGAGTATTCGTATACCGATGAGGGTTGCTAAATGTATCGCTGGTGCAGTGGGCTTGTTGATCATATTAATGATTGGGTTAGTTGTAAATTATAAGCAAACGATAAATACAGCAAATGCAGACAAAATCGAATTAGAGATGTTACGGCAGACTAATGGCGTACAGGTTAAACAAATTCAAGAATTAGCCCAAGCGACTGCTATCTTGCAAAAAGATATGGAGCGATTAAATTCTCTTGATGTGGAGTTACGGCGTATTGTTAACAATGAAGAGACGATAGCGACATCTCGTGCTGGTTTAGTACGTCCTTCAGTAAATTATAGTAATCAAGATAAAGAGCAAGTACAAATGGAGATTAACCAAATTAATAATATGATTAATAATTTACAGATAGCGGTTAAAGCGCGAGAAGAAAGTTTGGTTGAACTGAAAGAAGAATTATTGGCCAAGCAAGCTAGATTAGCATCAAGACCCTCTATCTGGCCGACAAGGGGAGAAGTGACTTCACGTTTTGGGTCGCGTAATTCACCTGGGGGGATCGGTAGTAATTTCCATCCAGGGATTGATATTGCGAATGATATTGGTACACAGATTATTGCTACTGCTGATGGTATTGTCACAGAAAGTGGTTGGTCCAGTGGTTATGGCGAGACTGTTGAAATCAATCATGGTAATGGGATTACTACCTTATATGGGCATAATTCTCGACTTGTAGTACATACCGGCGAAAGAGTGAAAAAAGGTCAATTGATTGCATATCTTGGTAATACAGGGTATACGACTGGTCCACATCTTCATTATGAAATTAGAGTAAACGGTACTGCCGTTAATCCAGCGAGTTTCTTAAATTAAATGATGGAATATTGATGGTGCTTAGTTTGATAATCATGAAACCAAATAATGTAGAACTAATGTAAAAATAACAGTCGAAGTATAATCGCTTCGACTGTTATTTTTTGTGATTGAAAAATATAAAGAATACCTCAAATAGGATGTATGATTCCTTGAGGATTCTACCGAGAGTAGGTACGTAAACTATATGAAAAAGCATGGGCAATGGTATCTGCCATTTTCATAACCAAACTTAATCGTGTACTCTGAAGTACGAGATGTTCCATAAATCCACTGACATTCACAATACCAGTGACATAAGCATTACCAACGGCAGGAAGATCTTTGTTAACTGCAGCTCCTGGTTTTAATGAACCGCGACCTAAGGATACACAACCGACACTTTCCAATCTTCCAAGGCAAGCATCGACTGCAATAATAAAGGGATTGTCAAAAGTTCTTTGAATCGATTGTATATGTTCATGGAGATTAGAAGCATGCACAGGATCATCTAATGTGCCATATATATGAGGATAAGGGTTAAAAGAGCGTAGTTTACTGCCCGTTAATGGTCCCAAAGCATCACCAGTTGAACGATCTGTACCAATACATAAAATAACTAAATCTTGTTGATCTGTAGAAGCTTCACGCATGATTGTTCTCAAATGGGTAGAAAGATCATAAAGAGCAGTAGGTTGATTGATATTTGACTTAAATTCAGATGTTAATGTTGGAAATTTAAAAATATTATTAAACATGTTATAACTCCTGTTTGCAAATTAGATATCAAGTACATGGTGTGAAGTATAAAGTTATTATAAGCAAAGATGAAGAATGTTATACATTATTAGAAGAGAAAACAGAGGAGGAGTGAAATAATATAAATGTAATAATTTTACAATTAAAATGACATATTTATTTTATAAAGAAAAATCTTCATCACTAATGGAAGTATCTTTATTAGGAAGTCGTGCTTAACACTTCCAACAAAATGACCTTACAGCCACTTAAATCAATGAATGTGAATAAATATACAATCAATATTGATGATACATGCCGTCTAGGCTTGAAAATAGTGGACTTTTCAGAAGAATGAACTATTTTATATTCATATTAAAGGTATATTGTATTATTTTATATACAATATTGACAGTATAGCATTTGGTTTTTATAATAAAGTATGTAAATTAAGTTCCCTGTATTAAGACAAAAGAATTTTAGGAGTGTACCTAGGGTTCCGTGCTATATAGCGGGCTGGTCCGAGCGGTACAGGTGCAAAGAGCACAACACCGTGGGTAGAAAAGGCCCTGCGGAAAGTCCTGGATCAATGAGGCTTAATGGTGATAGCCGTTAGTGTGGTACCATTATCTAGCCAAAATTAATCATCCAGCACTTCCCCCAGGGCTTTTCTGCGAAAATAGTGAGGCTATATTTTAAAAATAATAAAATTATTTTGAAGGGGTGGGTAAAGACATATGTGCAGAATTGGTGCGATTAAAAGTAAGGAATTTATTCATCCATCGGCAGCCCTACATTTAATGTTGCCACAGCAAGAAGGACATGATAACTCAGGTTTTGCCATGGTTATGCAGGATTTGGGAGGCGTATTTTTAAAACATAAAGATAAGCCATTGTTGTCCCTAGCCTGTACGCAAACTGGGGCTAGACTTGTCGAAGAATATATGGAAACAAACAACTTTGTTCAATTAGCAGAGTGGATTCCTCGTGGTGTGAAAAATACTAAGTTAGATATCGAAGCCATGCCTTATTATATATTCCGTAACTATGATTATCCTGAACATTATAACGATGCAAGTCAAGAAGCGAAAGAGACATTACTACTAGATACTCGGCTTGCACTCAGAGCTTTATTAGAAAAAGATGATCAAGGATATGTATATTCTTTTTGGCCTGATGCCCTTACATTAAAGGAAATCGGCGATCCTCGTGACATTGCTACCTATTTTAAATTATGGGATGACAATGGGGCGTTGATGGCAAAAAATATTGTGACACAATGTCGCCAAAATACTAACTATGATATTGTGCGTTATGCAGCTCATCCTTTCTTTATGCAGGGATATACTTTGTGCGCCAATGGAGAAAATACTTTCTATACTAAAAATAAAGAATACCAAAAAACACTTCATCGTGGATACATTGGTTTTGAATCAGATTCTCAAAATTTCCTTTATACACTGCATTATGTACTTCATGAATTACAATGGCCGATTAAATATTATAAGCATGTTATTACGCCATTACCATTTAGTGATATTGCCAAACGATCTGATCGTGCAGAACTCACAGCCATTCGTCAATCTCTTGGGCATATGGAAATTAATGGTCCAAATACGATTATTGCTATGTTACCGAATGGCAATATGATGACTTGCTGTGATTCAAAAAAATTACGCCCTGTTGTCGTGGGGAGAGATGAAAATATGGTAGCCATTTCATCTGAAGTATGTGGCTTAAATGCTATTTTGCCTCACAGAAATCAGGAAATAGATATCTATCCTAACGAACGCGAAGTGGTTGTTATTAATGAAGCATTGGAGGTAGAGCGATGGAAACAGTAGCAACTCAGGATGTAACGGTCAACGATTTGCCATGGAAAATTGAATATAAATCAGAACGCTGTACCATGTGCGGTAATTGTGTAGCAGCCTGTACTTTTAAGGCCATTGAGCCAGTAATGGAGCGCCGCTCGACAACTTTTTCCACAGGCAATCAACCTGAACCCACTAGTAAACATAGTGCAGTACTTGTAATCAAACAAAAAAATAGCATAACAGAGTCCTGTACTGGCTGTGGCATGTGTGAAAAAACATGTCCAAATCAAGCAATTAAACCTGTACGTAATCAAGATTCACGTTTTAATTTGCTAGCAAGAAAAGGTGGTTCTCCTATCAAACGTGGTGGACGTAGCAATTTAAATAGTGCTCGGACACTTGATAATATTATTATCGGTCGTATCTCTCAGATGACAGATCCGGCTCTTGACTCAGAAAGACATACTTTTGATATCTTAGCACCTTTTGGTCGCGTATTACCTGCCAATGAATTACCTCTCAGTGTAAAAAATGGTGAAATAAACCTGACGGGAAAATTACCACCAGTGAATTGGATTTATCCAGTCATTTTTAGTGATATGTCGATTGGGGCTTTATCGACAAGAGCATGGGAAGCTGTTGCGTTAGCGACTGCATACTTGAATGAAAAGTATAACATGCCTGTACGTATGAGTTCTGGTGAAGGTGGTATGCCTGTTAAACTACTTGAGTCTGAACAACTTAAATATATGATCTTACAAATTGCATCAGGTCATTTCGGTTGGAATCGGATTGTGAAGTCAATTCCTAAAATGAAAGTTGACCCAGCAGGAATTTTGATCAAAATTGGTCAAGGGGCAAAGCCTGGTGATGGAGGACTGTTACCTGCAGCGAAAGTTGCTTCCCATGTTCAGGCCATTCGTGGTGTGCCAAAGGCTGACCTTATGTCACCACCAAATCATCAAGGACTTTACTCTATTGAAGAATCAGTACAAAAGATGTTCTTGTCGATGAATGCTGCATTTAAATTTAGAGTACCAGTTGCCATTAAGTGTGCTGCTTCAGCAACTTCCGTATCCGTATATAATAACTTGCTTCGTGATCCTTATAAAATCTGCGGTGGGTTTTTCTTAGACGGTATTCAAGGTGGTACTGGTGCCGCCAACGAAATCTCTCTCGATCATACTGGACACCCTATTGTATCTAAAACTCGTGAATGTTATTTATCAGCAGTGAAACAAGGACGTCAAGGACAAATTCCTTTATGGTCAGGTGGCGGTGTTGGTCTTACTGGCAATGCAGCAGCCGATGCTTTTAAAATGATTTGTTTGGGCGCCAATGGTGTCTTTATTGGTAAATTATTGATCCAGTTAATGGGTTGTGTTGGTAATGAACAAGGTAGATGTAACTCTTGTAATACAGGTAAATGTCCAGCTGGTATTTGTACGCAAGATCCACGTTTAGTACAACGCCTTGATATTGATAAAGCAGCCCAAAATATTGTTGAGTATATGTTAGCACTTGATAGTGAATTGAAAAAATTGATGGCACCAATTGGTAATAGCTCAGTGCCTGTAGGCCGTTCTGATGCCTTGGTGACAACTGATCGCGGGATTGCTGAAAAATTGGCTATCCAATATGTGTGTTAGGAGGGAAGCAGCATGTTAAAGATAACGAGTCTTGATGGAAATCAACGTATGTCAACCCAAGATCTTTTAGAGGCCATTAATATGGCCATCGCGGAAGGCGAAACAGACTTTCAAATTGATGCTTCCGGTCAGCATGATATTGGCGGACCATTATGGCATCCTGAAGGAAAAACTCTAACCTTTTCTGTTACAAATCCAGGGCAACGGGTTGGTTCCATGTGCTTAGAAGGAACGGAAATCATTGTTGATGGTTCAGCTTCAGCCGATGTGGGCTGGTTAAATGCTGGTGGTAAAATAGTCGTTCGTGGTGATGCTGGTGATACGGCAGCACATTGTGCGGCAGCGGGAACAATTTATATTGGTGGGCGTGCAGGTACGCGATCTGGTTCTATGATGAAACATGATCCTTTATATGCACCACCTGAATTTTGGGTTTTAAAAAACTCAGGTAGTTTTTCTTTTGAATTTATGTCGGGTGGTATTGCTGTTGTCTGTGGTTATGATAGTGAAGAATTTACATCAATATTAGGTGATCGCTCTTGTGTCGGTATGGTAGGTGGGACTTTATATTTCCGGGGAAATGCCTCAGGGATTTCCACAAAAGATGTTAAGATTCTACCACTTGCTGTCCAGGATATTGCTTATCTTGATGGCAAGATGGATGATTTTCTTACTTCAATTGCTAGGCCGGAAATTAGAGAAGAATTAAGTCAGTGGGCAGACTGGCATAAAGTGGTGCCATTGACATATGATGAACGTCCTAAAATGGTCAATACGAATGTTCAACCATTCCGTAAAGAACAATGGGTAACTGGTGGGATTTTTAGCGATGTATGCAGTGATAACTTCAATGTTATTGGGCTTGTAACGACTAACGTATATCGTCAACGTGTGCCTGTATGGGAAAATGGATTTTATGCAGCACCTTGTGAATTTAATTGTCCAGCATCCATTCCTTCACAACGTAGGTACAATTTATTGCGTGAAGGTAATATTGATGAAGCTTATAAACTTGTACTTGATTATACCCCTTTTCCAGGCTCAGTATGCGGAGCTGTATGCCCTAATTTGTGTATGGATGAGTGTACTCGTAAGAAAGTTGATATTTCCGTACAGGTTGGTCAGCTTGGCACCTATTCTGTCGATGTTACATTGCCGAAAGCTGAAGCTAAGACTGGCAAGACTGTAGCCATTATTGGCGGTGGTGCTGCAGGGCTTACTACAGCATGGCAATTGGTTCGCAAAGGACACGATGTTACAGTTTTTGAAGCTGATGAACGTATGGGTGGAAAAATGGAACAGGTTATTCCACGTACGCGTTTACCTGGGCAGACACTAGCCAAGGAACTTAAAAGAATTGAAGATATGGGCGTTGTATTTAAAACAAATACGACAATTGATAAAGAAAAGTTTGTAGAACTGAGAGCTACTTTTGATGCTGTAGTTGTGGCAACAGGTGGACATATTGGTAGAGTTTTCCCTTGGCCAGGTCATGAAAGACTTGTAAAAGGTATTGAATTCTTAAAAGCTGTAAACAAAGGGAAAAATCCTAAAGTTGGTAAACGTGTCATCGTTATTGGCTGTGGTAATTCTGGAATGGACGCAGCTGTTGGTGCTTACCAAATGGGCGCAGAGCAAGTAACCTGTATTGACGTTCAACGGCCAGCTGCTGATGCGATTGAAATTGCTCATGTTGAAGAGCTAGGTGGTAAAATCATGTGGCCAGTATTGACGCAAGAAATTACTGCTGAAGGTATTATTACCAAAAGTGGTGAACTTATTGAGGCAGATACGGTTATCATCAATGTTGGTGAAATGCCTGATCTTGACTATTTGCCTAAAGATATTATTACAGAACGCGGTTATTTAAAACCAAATCAGGATTATCAAATTGCTGAAGGTGTTTATACTGCGGGTGATACAGTGAAACCAGGTCGATTAGTTGATGCAATTGGTGCAGCAGGTCAAGCAGTGCTAGCCATTGACACTTATCTGACAGGCAAAACACATGAGTCTATAGCAAAACCCAAAATTGATGCTAAGCGTCTAACAACGGCATATTTCAATAAGTGTCATAGTTGTGAAGTACCTGAAGCAAATGAAGATCATTTACGGTGTATTAGCTGTGGTACTTGTCGTGATTGTCATATGTGTGAAAAATCATGTCCAGAAAAAGCAATTACGCGCATCGTTCATCCAGAAGGTAATTTTGAATATATCTCCGATCCTAATAAATGTATAGGTTGTGGAATCTGCACAGGGGTCTGCCCATGCGGTATCTGGTCTATGCATGATAATAAACAACAAATAATTATATAGTTTGTAACTCTTTACACAAAAAGGCATCAATACTTACCAATAGTATTGATGCCTTTTTCAAAATAGGAGGCTGGTTATGATGAATCATATTTTGAAATTGGCAATCTGCCAAATGGCTATTACTGATAATAAAACGGTGAATCTCAGTAAGGCTGAGTCCATGATCAAAGCCGCAGCACAGCAAAATTGTCAATTGGCAATCTTACCTGAAATGTTTAATTGTCCTTATAAAGCAGAGTTGTTTTCTCAATATGCTGAATTTTATCCTGAGGGTGAGACCATTCAGATGCTATCAAAAACAGCAGCTGATTCAAAAATTGGAATAGTAGGTGGTTCAATACCCGAAAAAGATAAGTTTGGAAATGTTTACAATACGAGCTTTATTTTTGATGAAACAGGAACTTTAATAGGACGTCATCGTAAGATACATTTATTCGATGTAGAGATTAAAGGTGGAACTGTATTTAAAGAGTCGAGCATATTAGCTCCAGGACAGGATTGTACAGTTGTTAAGATTGCAGGGGTAACCTTAGGAATTGCTATTTGTTATGACATCCGTTTTCCAGAATTATCACGTTTGATGACATTAGCAGGTGCAAATATGCTGATTTTTCCAGCTGTTTTTAGTGTGTCAACTGGACCAGATCATTGGGAATTACTAATACGAGGGAGAGCTGTTGATAATCAAGTCTTTGTAGTGGGAGCTGCGCCGGCGACCACTATAGAATCGGCATGTCAGGCATATGGGCACTCTATGGCAGCCGATCCTTGGGGGAATATCATAGGCAGCACAGGGATAGAAGAAGAAATTTTAATCGTTGAGATTAACCTAGAGAAAATGTGCACAGTGCGAGAACAGTTGCCATTATTAAAACATCGTCGCCCTGATGTTTATAAAAGTAATTATAATTCATAGTATTTATGCATTTTTCGCCAAAAAAACTTAAAAAATACGAAAAATCATAGGTTTTATTATTTTTAGTAGACAGATCGAGGTAAAGAGTATTGACAGTATTTCAGTGAACAAATATAATAGCATTAAAGCACAAATATATTTTGAGGGCGCACACTAAGATTTTTAAAATGTAAATACAGTACAATTGAGTGTGGACAGTTTGAAAATCTTTCGAAGACACTTAGCAAAGTAGAAAGTGATAGGTCATAAAGGAGTGGTAATCTAAAAACGTAAATCATAAATTATCGGTTTCTTAAGGTTTATAGTAGGGGGAGGAATAACAATGTTAAAGAAAAAATCATTGATCGGTTTATTAACAGCAGTTAGTTTATTAGGGGTTATGTTGACAGGTTGCGGATCAACTCCAGCAGCTGATTCTAAAGAAATAAAAATTGGCGGTAATTTCGAGTTGACTGGTGGAGTTGCCAATTATGGTAAGCAAACCATGAATGGAGTCCAATTGGCATTTAAAGAAGCCAATGCTGCAGGTGGTGTCCTTGGTAAAAAGATTGTCTTAGTTACTGCGGATAATAAGTCAGAACCATCTGAAGCCACAAATGCAATTACTAAGCTTATTACACAAGATAAAGTGTCTCTTGTCATGGGGCCTGTTGCCAGCTCTAACGTGTTAGCAACATTACAAGTTGGTCAAGATAACAAGATACCAGTGATTACTGCTACAGGTACAAATACCAAAATTACAGTGGATAATGGTAAAGTAAGACCTTATGCTTTCCGCAGCTGCTTTATCGATCCATTCCAAGGAACTGTAATGGCGAACTTTGCAACTAAAACCCTAAAAGCAAAAACTGCAGTTATTTTCATTGATAATAGCTCAGATTATTCAAAAGGGCTTGCAGAGTCTTTTGAAGCCCAGTTTGTAAAAGATGGTGGAACAATTGTAGGTAAAGAAGCTTTCCTACAAAAAGACCAAGATTTCAAATCCACATTAACAAAAATAAAAGTTATGAATGCTGACACTATTTTTATTCCTGCTTATTATGAAGAAGTGGGTAAAATTGCAAAACAAGCTCGTGAACTTGGAATCAATGTACCACTAATTGGTACAGACGGTTTTGATGATCCTAAAGTGGTAGAAATTGCTGGTGTAGAAGCACTAAATAATACGTTCTTCAGCAACCATTATTCAGCTCAAGATACTGATCCACGGATTCAAAAATTTGTTGCAGCTTTTAAAGCTGAATATGGTCAAGAACCAAATGCATTGGCAGCCTTAGGTTATGATGCAGCATTGATGGTTATCGATTCAATTAAACGGGCTAATAGTACAGATCCAGCGAAATTAAGAGATGCTTTAGAACAAACTAAAGATTTACAAGTAGTAACAGGTGTTATTACAATGGATGCTAACCATAACCCAATTAAAAGTGGTGTAGTTATTGAAATGAAAGATGGTAAGCAAGTATTTAAAGAAAAAATTAATCCTTAAGACAAATTGGCTAATTGTCCCGTACAGTGTAAAACACGAAATGTACACACTGAAAGGACAATTAGCCAAAAGTCTCTTTAAGGAGCATTGACAGTATAAAGTAATCTATCTATAATATACCTTGTATTACATAGAATTATTCACTTTAAAGACATGTGAAATGGCTACCTATGAAAAACTAAATAAAGTTGAATATTCTGATGTAAACGTTGGTATGTTACATTTTATTAGTTTGTTATTCATAATACAAAGGGAGAATGATTATGAAAAAAATTCACAAGTTAGCGAGCGTCTTTGCAGCAGTTGCCATGTTAGCGGTTGCCATGACAGGGTGTGGTGGCGGTCAAAAGTCCGCGGACACCATTAAAATTGGTGCTAATTTAGAGATGACAGGTAATAATGCGACTTTTGGTAAATCTGCGAGCAACGGTGCTGCATTGGCCATTAAACAAGTCAATGCCAATGGCGGTGTTCTTGGAAAACAGCTATCCTTAGTTGTAGCTGATAATAAAAGTGAAGCAGCTGAAGCAGCCAATTCTATGCAAAAGTTGATTACGCAAGATAAAGTGGTGGCTGTTATTGCGCCAATTGCTTCTTCAAGTGTTATCGCTGGTGCTCAAGTTAATCAAGATAATAAAGTATTAGCCATTAGTCCAACGGCCTCCAATCCAAAAGTAACAGTTGATCCTGCTACTAATAAAGTGAGAGACTTTATGTTTAGAGCCGCATTTATTGATCCTTTCCAAGGATCGGTTATGGCTAATTTTGCAACAAAAACATTAAAAGCTAAAACTGCAGCCATTTATATTGATAATTCAAGTGATTATGCTAAAGGTCTTGGTCAGTTCTTCAAAGAAACTTTTATCAAAAATGGTGGACAGATCGTTGCTGAGGAAGCGTATTTAGCTAAAGATACTGATTTTAAAGCGACATTAACTAAAATTAAAGTTGTTAATGCAGATGTAGTCTTTGTTCCTGGTTATTATCAAGAAGTTGGGATGCTCATTAAACAGGCACGTGAAATTGGACTTAATATGCCAATTCTAGGTGGTGACGGATGGGATTCTGCTAAACTTCCAGAAATTGCTGGAGGGCAAGCTCTCAATAATACTTTCTTTGCAAATCATTATTCTCCTGATGATAATAGTGAATCCATTAAAAGTTTTGTAGAAGCGTATAAAAAAGAATATAACGAAACTCCAGATGCTTTTGCTGCCCTTGCGTATGATGCAACGATGATGGTTGTTGAGTCAATCAAAAGAGCAAATAGTGTGGATACTGTTAAAATTAAAGATGAATTGGCAAAAACCAAAGATTATAATGCAGTATCAGGAAAAATTACCCTTAATGAAACACATGATGCTGTAAAAAGTGCTGTTATCATTGAAATGAAAGAGGGTAAGCAAACATTCAAGGAAAAAATTAATCCCTAATTAGTATACTAATTAAAAAAGTTAAAGGGATAAGGCGGCAGTCTTATCCCTTTTGTAGACTTAAGAAAACTTATTTAAAATAAAGGAGGCAAGGGCGTGGAATTTACATTTACTCAGCAATTGCTGCAACAGTTAATTAACGGTATATCTCTCGGAAGCATTTATGCGCTGATTGCTTTAGGATATACCATGGTGTATGGCATTATCAAATTGATCAATTTTGCCCACGGTGATATTTATATGGTTGNCAACAGTTAATTAACGGTATATCTCTCGGAAGCATTTATGCGCTGATTGCTTTAGGATATACCATGGTGTATGGCATTATCAAATTGATCAATTTTGCCCACGGTGATATTTATATGGTTGGTGCTTATGTGGCTTTCTTTGCGACAACGGCGTTAAAATTATCCTTTTTTCCAGCACTTATTCTCTCCATGGTAGTTGCCGCTATTGTTGGAGTCGTGATTGAAAAGTTGGCATATCGTCCTCTACGGTATGCACCGCGTATTGCAGTACTCATTACCGCTATTGGTGTGTCTTTATTATTAGAATACGGTGGTATTCTTCTCGTTTCTCCTCAACCACGGACTTTCCCAGCGATTTTTCAAGCAGAAGTTTATACCTTTGGTAACATCGTTGTGAATAGTCAACAGATTTTGATCTTAGCAGTGGCCTTATCCTTAATGATCATTCTAACATATGTCGTTCAACGGACTAAAATTGGTAAAGCCATGCGGGCTGTTTCCTTTGATACAGATGCTGCACGTCTTATGGGAATCGATGTAGACCGAGTTATTTCCATCACCTTTGCCATTGGTTCATCTCTCGCTGCCGCTGCTGGTATGCTAGTAGGTGTGTATTATAACTCCATTGATCCACTCATGGGCATTATGCCAGGTCTCAAGGCTTTCGTTGCTGCCGTTCTTGGTGGTATTGGTATCATTCCAGGCGCGATACTTGGCGGTGTGATTATGGGTATCGTTGAAGCGTTAGTGAGTGGCTTTATCTCCTCAACCTTCCGTGATGCTGCAGCCTTTGCCATTTTGATTATTATTTTACTCTTTAAGCCATCGGGGTTACTGGGTAAAAATGTTCGTGAGAAAGTGTAGGTGAGCGATAATGGGAAATAATAAAAAAGTCTGGCAATCCCTTGGGGCTTGCCTTGCAGTATATGCTGCCATGCAAATGCTCATTGAATTTGATATCATCGGGCCATTTTGGCAGCTGAATATTGTATTGGTTTGCATTAACATCATTTTGGCTGTAAGTCTCAATCTGATTAACGGTTTCACAGGGCAATTTTCCATCGGTCATGCTGGATTTATGGCAGTGGGTGCCTATGTGAGTGCAGTACTGACTGTTAAAATGCAACTTCCTTTTATTGCTGCAATTTTGGGCGGTGCCGCTACGGCCGGTTTTCTAGGTTTTGTGATTGGTCTTCCTACCCTTCGTCTTGACGGGGATTATCTAGCCATTGCGACCTTAGGTCTTGGTGAAATTATTCGCATTAGCATTTTAAACATTCCTTATGTAGGCGGCGCTTCTGGTTTTATGGGAATTCCTCGTTATACGACTTTTACGTGGGTGTTCTTTATCACCGTATTTACCGTGCTCTTTATTCGAAACTTCATTAACTCCACTCATGGCCGTGCGTGTATTTCCGTACGTGAAAATCAAATTGCTGCCGAAGCCATGGGTGTTGATACAACTAAATACAAAGTAATGGCCTTTACCATGGGAGCTGCTTTCGCTGGTGTCGCAGGCGCACTCTTTGCCCATTATTTCTATATCGCTCATCCAGCGTCTTTTACCTTTATGAAATCCTTTGATATTTTAACCATTGTGGTTCTTGGCGGTTTAGGCAGTATCAGTGGTTCGATCACAGCTGCTGTTCTTTTGACCTTCGTTTCAGCCGCTCTTGCTGGTTATCCAGAATGGCGTATGATTATTTATTCCTTGATGCTCATTATCCTCATGCTCTATCGTCCGCAAGGACTGTTTGGTAATAAAGAAATAAGCCTGAAGCTTTTTAGTCGGCTGATGGGAGGTAAGAAACATGGCACTACTGAAGGCAACTAAACTTTCAAAAGTCTTTGGCGGACTTAAAGCCGTATCGAACTTTGAAGTGATCATTGAAAAAGGTGAACTGATTGGTCTCATTGGCCCTAATGGTGCAGGTAAAACGACAGCCTTTAA